>NZ_JBSVXG010000156.1:0-13718 GCF_054070595.1 Pseudomonas sp. SDO55104_S430
GTGTCAGGCTGCCAGCGTTATCGTTGACGTCCATCGCGAGCGTGCTCGCTCCTACAGGGGAATAGTGTTCAGGGCTGGTTTTGATGGGCAACCTTCTGACTCAACTGCTCCCGACAAAAATCCACGAACAACTGCGCAGGCTTGGTCAGCTGACTGCGCTTGAGGTGAGCGGACGCCAGGCCCGAGGTGGTCACTGGCTCGGTGATGTCGACTGAAACCACCTTTTTCCCATCATAAGTGCATTCCGAATGCGGCCGGGTCACCAGGATCGAGAATCCGAAGCCCTGGCCGACCATGCCGCGCACCATCTCGATCGACGGCGAACTGAACACGATGTTCGGCGTCAGCTCCAGTTCGTGGAACAGGCTGACAAAGTAGGTTCGACTCGGTTGTACATCGAGCAGGATCATCGGCTCGCCGCACAGATCCCTCAACGAAATCGACTGTTGATCAGCGAAGCGGTGCCCTTCAGGCAGCAGGATGTACGGCTTTTGCGGGGGCATCAGCGGCGTGGTCTGGATGGTGCTGTCCAGCCCGTGATCGTAGAGGAAGGCGACGTCGAAGGTGCCGGCGGTCAAGCCTTGCACCAGGTCCTGCTGCTCGCCGTCGCGGATGCGGATATCGACGCCCGGGTACAGCTTGCGAAAGTCGGCAATCAACTGCGGCAGGTACAGCGGAGCGACCGTCTCGAAGCAGCCGATGTCGATCTGCCCGGACACCGTATCGTTATCCGCCAGCGCATTCTGTTCGAACTCCCGGGCCATGCGCAGCAGCTCCTGCGCCTTGTGGTAGAAGCGCGTGCCGGTGGGCGTCAGGGACACGCCCTGGGCATGGTGGCGGATGAACAACTGGACGTTGAACGACTCTTCCAGGCTCTTGATCGCCGTCGACACCGAAGGCTGCGCGATGTAGAGCTGCCTCGACGCCTCCGCGACGCTGCCGGCTTCCACCGTGGTGACGAAGTACTTGAGTTGCCGCAAGGTATAGGAAGCCACACGCACCTCTTTGTTTTCGCTGACGCAAGAATGCCTGGCTGAACCTTACCTCATGGCGGGTCCGGGCTGGCCAAACCCTTGCCAAGTTTTTTCTTATGTCCCGAGCATATTTTTACTAATTTTCCGATTCGCACGGCTGACGCACTATCTGCCCAATCAGATAGCAACCCCATATAACAACCCCGACCATCCAAATGGTCGTAAAGGGAGCGTAGCGTGTTCGACCTCGACTACTGGCAGCAGAGAGCTGCCCGGCAAACCTTCTCCGATAAAGCCTTGATCGATGGCCGGCAGATCTCTGCCGCTTCAGGCGCGACATTCGACTCGATCAACCCGGCCACCAACCAGTTGCTGGCCCGCGTTGCAGCCTGTGGCGAAGTCGAAGTGGACATGGCCGTTCGCAGTGCCCGCCGTGCTTTCAACGAAGGCCCTTGGGCACGCATGGCACCGGTGGAACGCAAGCGCGTGCTGCTGCGCCTGTCCGAACTGATGCTGGCCCATCGCGAAGAACTGGCCCTGCTCGATTCCCTCGACATGGGCAAGCCGGTGATGGATGCCTACAACATCGACGTACCGGGCGCTGCCCACGTGTTCGCCTGGTACGGCGAGGCGCTGGACAAGCTCTACGATCAGGTCGCACCCACCGCGCCATCGGCACTGGCGACCATCACCCGTGAGCCACTGGGCGTCATCGCTGCCGTCGTGCCGTGGAACTTCCCGCTGGACATGGCGGCCTGGAAGCTCGCACCGGCCTTGGCCGCCGGCAACAGCGTGGTGCTCAAGCCCGCCGAGCAATCGCCGTTCTCGGCCCTGCGTCTGGCCGAGTTGGCCCTGGAAGCAGGTTTGCCCGCTGGCGTATTGAACGTGGTGCCGGGCCTGGGCGAGTCCGCCGGCAAGGCGCTGGGTCTGCATCCCGATGTCGATTGCCTGGTGTTCACCGGCTCGACTCAGGTGGGCAAGTACTTCATGCAGTATTCAGCCCAGTCGAATCTCAAGCAGGTCTGGCTGGAATGCGGCGGCAAGAGCCCGAGCCTGGTGTTCGACGACTGCCGTGATCTGGATCTGGCAGCCGAGAAAGCCGCGTTCGGCATCTTCTTCAACCAGGGCGAAGTGTGCTCGGCCAACTCGCGCCTGTATGTGCAGCGTTCGATCAAGGACGAGTTCATCGAGCGGCTCATGGAGAAAGCCAAAGCCTGGATGCCGGGCGATCCGTTGAACCCGGCCAGCCGCGCCGGTGCCATCGTCGATGCCAGCCAGGCCGCGCGGGTGATGAGCTTCATCGAGCGTGCCGGGCAGGAAGGCGCGCGTCGGGTCACAGGTGGCCGGCGCTTGAGCTTCAACGGCTCCGACAACTTCATCGAGCCGACCATTTTTGCCGACGTCGCCCAGGACGCACACCTGTCCCGGGAAGAGGTCTTCGGGCCGGTGCTGGCGATCTCCACCTTCGACAGCGAAGAGCAGGCGGTGCAACTGGCCAACGACAGCATCTATGGCCTGGCGGCCTCGGTCTGGAGCGACGATCTGAATCGCGCTCACCGCGTATCCCGTGCCTTGAAGGCGGGCACCGTGTCGGTCAATACCGTCGATGCTCTGGACGTCACCGTGCCATTCGGTGGCGGCAAGCAGTCGGGTTTCGGTCGCGACCTGTCGCTGCACTCTTTCGATAAGTACACCCATTTGAAAACCACCTGGTTCCAATTGCGGTGAAACACGTTTGATTAATTAACCGCGCACTAACTCTGTGCGGTTTCAAGAATAAAAAAGATGTCCCGACGCGGAGGGTAAATCGCGTACTTGCGGCCGCGTGGTCGTGACTGCCTCAGTAACCAATCACAATTAAAAAGTGAGGGAGCTTTATATGTTCAAGTCTTCGAGCGTTACAGCGGTTGCTGGTATTTCAGCACTACTTGCATTCACGGCACCGGTCATCGCTCATTCCGAGAGCCTGACGGTGATTTCCTTTGGCGGTGCCACCAAGGCGGCGCAGGAAGGGGCTTACTTCAAACCCTTTGAAAGCAGCGGCGCCGGCAAGGTGGTGGTCGGCGAGTACAGCGGTGAGCTGTCCAAGGTCAAAGCCATGGTCGATGTCGGCCAAGTCAGCTGGGATGTTGTCGAGGTGGAAAGCCCAGAGCTGGAGCGCGGCTGCGAGGAGGGCCTGTTCGAACGGATCGATCCGGCCCTGATCGGTGATGCCGGCAACTACCTGCCGGGTGCCGTCAGCGAGTGCGGTGTGGCCAGTTATGTGTGGTCGATGGTGCTGGCTTACAACGCGGGCAAGGTGGGCGCGGCGCCGACGTCCTGGGCTGACATGTGGAACCTGCAGCAGTTTCCGGGCAAGCGCGGCCTGCGCAAGGGTGCCAAGTACACCCTGGAAGTGGCGCTGCTTGCCGATGGCGTGAAGCAGCAGGACCTCTACAAGGTGCTCAACACCAAGGAAGGCGTGGACCGGGCGTTCAAGAAACTCGATCAGATCAAGCCTTCGATCCAGTGGTGGGAAGCCGGCGCACAACCGCCGCAATGGCTGGCCGCGGGCGATGTGGTGATGTCCGCCGCCTACAACGGGCGCATCGCCGTGGCGCAGAAGGAAGGCTCGAAACTGGCGATCTCATGGAACGGTCACCTCTACGATCCGGATCACTGGGCCATCGTCAAAGGCAGCCCGAACAAGACGCTGGCGCAGAAGTTCATCGTGTTCGCCAGCCAGGCCAGCGGGCAGAAATCCTTCTCCACCCAGATCCCGTACGGGCCGATCCGCAAGGACGTGCTGGAGCAGTTGCCGGCTGACACCCTGGCGCAACTGCCCACTGCTCAGGCCAACCTGGCTGAAGGGCAACTGGTGGACGCGACCTTCTGGGTTGATCACGGCGAAGAACTCGAAGAGCGCTTCAACGCTTGGGCGGCACGCTAAGCGCAGCTGGTTTTGAACAACTAACGGGCTCGCGCCTTCGGACGCGGGCCCGTTATTTTTTAGTGCCAATAGTTACCTCTCGGTCGGCACAGTTTTTTTCTGGCTAATAACGACAAAAATCATAATTTCGTTATTCGCGCACTCTGAACACAATACAAACACCCCGCAAATAAAGTTTAAGCGCGGAACTTGATTATCAAACCGTCGCGACACCGTCGCCTCTTTGAAGGACACAAGCATGACAACTAACAAGATTGAAATCGATACGCTTGTCGTCGGGGCCGGCCAGGCTGGGGTCGCCATGAGCGAACACTTGACCAAGCTTGGAGTTCCGCACCTGGTGCTGGAGCGCAACCGCATCGCCGAAGCCTGGCGCACCGGTCGCTGGGATTCGCTGGTGGCCAACGGTCCGGTCTGGCACGACCGCTTCCCGGGCTTGGCCTTCGAAGGCCTGGAACCGGATGAGTTCGCCTCCAAGGAGCAGGTGGCGGCCTATTTCGAAGCCTATGCAGAGAAGTTCGAAGCGCCGATTCGTACCGGTGTCGAAGTGAAGAAAGTAGTGCGCAACGCTGATCGTCCGGGGTTCACCATCGAAACCTCCGAAGGCGTGATTGAGGCCAATCGCGTGGTGGCGGCGACCGGTCCTTTCCAGCGTCCGGTGATTCCGCCGATTGCTCCGAAGGACAGCCCGATTACGCAGATTCACTCGGCCCAATACTTCAACCCGCAGCAGCTGCCAGAAGGTGGTGTGCTGGTGGTGGGGGCCGGTTCTTCCGGTGTGCAGATCGCCGATGAATTGCAGCGCGCGGGCAAGCAGGTCTACCTGTCGGTCGGCCAGCATGACCGTCCGCCTCGCGCCTATCGCAACCGCGATTTCTGCTGGTGGCTGGGAGTGCTGGGGCTGTGGGATGCCGAAGTGATGCAGCCTGGCCGTGAGCACGTGACCATCGCGGTCAGCGGTGCCCGGGGCGGGCAGACCGTGGACTTCCGCGAACTCGCCCAGCAAGGCGTGCAACTGGTGGGCCTGACCCAATCCTTCAACGATGGCGTGGTGACCTTCCAGCAGGACCTGGCCCGCAACATCGCTGCCGGGGACGAGAACTACCTGTCGCTGCTGGATGCGGCGGATGCCTACATCGCGCGCAATGGCCTGGACCTGCCGGAGGAGCCTGAAGCACGGCGGACCCTGCCGGACCCGGACTGCATCACTAACCCGATCCTGGAGCTGGATCTGGCCGAAGCGGGCATCACTTCGATCATCTGGGCCACCGGTTACGCGGTTGATTACAACTGGCTGCAAGTCGACGCTTTCGACGACAAGGGCAAGCCTCGTCACCAGCGTGGCGTATCGAGCGAGCCGGGGGTTTATTTCGTCGGGCTGCCGTGGCTGTCGCGTCGCGGGTCGAGCTTCATCTGGGGCGTCTGGCACGACGCCAAGCACGTCGCCGGCCACATCGCCACACAGCGCCAGTACCTGCAGTACCGCGATCCTTCACAGCGCTGAGTCATTTTTTATCCATTCATTTTCAGGACATTTTCGATGCCAACTCACACACGAATTCGCATGTTCAATACCAAGGACACCTATCCGAACCAGTCGTTGGACAACGACCTTTGCCAGGCGGTAAGGGCGGGTAACACGGTGTATGTCCGCGGCCAGATCGGCACCGATTTCGAGGGCAATCTGGTAGGCCTGGGCGACCCGGCTGCCCAGGCCGAACAGGCGATGAAGAACGTCAAACAGCTGCTGGAAGAGGCGGGCAGCGATCTTTCGCACATCGTCAAAACCACCACCTACATCATCGATCCACGCTATCGCGAGCCGGTTTATCAGGTGGTGGGCAAGTGGCTCAAGGGCGTGTTCCCGATCTCCACGGGACTGGTGATTTCCGGGCTGGGGCAGCCGCAGTGGTTGATGGAGATCGATGTGATTGCGGTGATTCCGGATGATTGGAAGGCCAACTGATCACCATTGATTGGATGTGGACCACTAATCCTGAGTGAGATGCAAAACCCTGTGGGAGCGGGGTTTTTTCTTGAGAGGCCAGCACATCCAAAATAGATGTCGCCTGACACACCGCCTTCGCGAGCAAGCCCGCTCCCACAGGTTATGTGGTTTGTCTCAGGTCAGGGTGTTGCCGGGAGCAGGAACCGCGCAATCACCGGCAGGTGATCGGAGATACGCAACGTATCATCCTGCCGCACCGTCGCCTCGACCCGCTTGATCCGCGGACTGTAGAACAGGTAATCGACAGTACGGTCCGGGCCGTTCAGGCCGGGATCGTTGGGGTATTGAGTCAGCCAGCGTGCACGGTCGATGCCGCTGGCTTCGTTGTTGGTGGGGATCATCGGGTACTTGTCCCACAGCACGTGCAAGGCGCTGTCGGCCGAGTAAGGCGTGCGCTGTTCGCTGGGCAGGCGCTGGTACTGTCCCAGCGGCAACAGATTGAAATCCCCTCCGATCAGCCACGGCGTGCCGCGGCTTTCAAACTTGTCGAGCACCTTGGCCACAGCGGTCACCTGCGCCTGCAAGGTCTCGTCCGGTTGCGTCACACGGTCCAGGTGAGTGTTGAGCACGGCCATCTGGCCGCCGTCGTTCAGCGGCAGGTAAGCCGCCAGCAAGGCGTTTTTCGGCTGGAACTGACGACTGATCAAGTTGGCCTTTGCCACCGGCAATTGCAGGCGCTGGGCGTGATCGATCTGAAAGCGACTCAGGGTCGCCAGTTGCCGGCCAACGCTACCGAAGATGTGCGGATCGGGGACAAAATCGGCCTTCCAGTCGTAGGCGGCGACACTGCACGGATACAGGTCGGCGACCCGTTCGTGCAGCAGTTTGAGCTGGTTCTGGTAATCGCTGGCCTTGGCGCCATCGTCCAGTTCCTGCAGCAGCACCACGTCTGGCTGTTCGTCGCGAATCACCCGCGCCACTTCATCGAGGCTGAAGGCCATGTCTTCGGGGGTGGGGGATTCGTCGGTGCCGTGGGCCAGGTCATTCCAGAACACGTAACACTTGCCCGCCAGGTACTGGACGTTCCAGGTCATGACCTTCAGCGCCTGACCGGGCGCCAGGGTCGGAGCCCGGGTGCTGCAACTGACCGGCAGCACTTCCCGGGCGTCGGGGCGCCAGGTGAGGTTGTAGATCGACAGGCCGATCAGGACAATCGCAATCAACAATGCCAGCAAGGTGTAGCGCAGCAGTCGGGTCATGGCTCGGCTTATCGCGTTACGGAAATTGTCCCCGAGCATACCCGACTGACGAGCGGTCACCCAAGGTCAGCGTGGCCCTTCGATTTTTTCCGGCACCTCGCCGATCAGCATGAACAGGCGGAACAGCACCACGCTGGTGAACAGTTGCAGGAAGCTGTGGGCGCTGTCGATCAGCAGCGAGATCACCGGGTTCTGCGGTTCGGGATAGACCGCCAGCGTCGCGCCTTTGAGCAGCCACAACGGCCCCATCACACACAGGATGCACACCAGAATGCGCATGAAATGACCGCGGGTCAGGCGCAGGCTTTCCTTCATCGCGGCCAGTGGCGACAGGCCACGCAGCACCAGCAGGTATTCACCGAAGGCCAGGGCGACCATCAGCCAGATCCCCGGCAGGAAATACAGCGACAGGCCCAACAGAATCAGCAGGGTATTGAGGGCGGTCAGCAGGGCGAAGCGCGGCCACAGGTAGGCGGAACGGGACAGTAACTCGCGGTTGCTCGGCGATTCGCCACGGCTGCGGGCGTCGAGAAACAGGATCAGCGCGGCGGTGTACAGCGGATACACCAGCAGGCCCACGATCACGCTGATGCCGGGGATCGTGTCTGGCTCGGTGGAGTGGTCGACCACCTGTTGCAGCAAGGCTTCGATGATGACAAGCGGCAGGCACAGCTGGACGATCTGGCCCAGATTGCGCTTGAAGAAATACAGAGAGTCACGCAGTACGTCGAACGGGTTCATCAGTCGGCATCGTCGGTATAAAACAGTCACTCACTGTAACCGATGATGTACCGCCTGAAGCAAACGTAAACATTCGGTAAAGGTCATTGAAACATCCGGCATCAACCTCCATTAGGGATGAGCACCTTGTCCACAATGGGTGAGGGCAACGATTTTCCCGGCAATCTATGAGGTCGCCATGAACAGCGAAGAACAAACCCTGATCGATGGACTGTTTTCCCGGCTGCAACAGGCCGAAACGGACGCAGCCCCGCGCGATGCCCAGGCCGAGGCGCGGATCAAGGAACACCTGAACCGCCAGCCGGCGGCAGGTTATTTCATGACACAGGCGATTCTGGTTCAGGAGGCGGCGATCAAGAGCCTCGATGAACAGAACAAGCAGCAGGCCCAGCAGATCCAGCAGTTGCAGGCCGATCTTCAGCAGGCCCGGGCGCAGACAGCGGCGGCGCCTGCACCAAGTGGTGGTTTCCTGTCGAGCATTTTTGGCGGTGGCTCCCGCGATCCTCAGCCTGCTCCGAGCCAGAGCGCACCGATGTCCGGTGGTGGCGGCTGGCGTGAGCCGGGGCGCTCTTCGTTCAATTCGCAGCCACCGCAGCAGAACTTCGGTGCGCCGCAGCAGAATTTCCAGCAACAAGGCTATGCACCTCAGCAGCAAACTCCTGCGGCCGGCAGTAGCTTCCTCGGCGGCGCCCTGAAAACCGCTGCGGGTGTGGCAGGTGGCGTGATGCTGGCCCAAGGCATCAGCAGCCTGTTCAACCACAATCAGCAACCGCAGGAAATCGTCGAAGTGATCAAGGAAGAGCCGGCCCAGGTCAACGACCAGGGCAACAATGACTGGGGCGACGATCAGCGCATGGCCAACAACGATTCCTGGGGCAACGATCAGGGCGGTTTCACCGATACCGACTATAACGATGACAGCTCATCGTTCTTTGGCGGCGACGACGACTCCTACGTCTGATGCACCATTCGTCCGGAGCGCTGCGGCGCTTCGGGCCGATTATTCGCGGAATCCGCCTTCGCACTGGCATACTGGGCGCCTTTTCGGGCCTGGTGCCTGACCCAGCCTGTGTTCTTTTGAAGGTGTCCGGTGAAAAAAATCGCAGTGTTCGCCGATGTCCAGAACCTCTATTACACCGTGCGTCAGGCCTACGGTTGTCACTTCAATTACGCCGCCTTGTGGGCTGAAATCAGCAGACAGGGGCAGATCGTCGAGGCCTACGCCTACGCCATCGATCGCGGCGACAGCAAACAGCAGCAGTTTCAGCAGATCCTGCGCAACCTGGGTTTCACCGTGAAGCTCAAGCCCTACATCCAGCGCAGCGACGGCTCGGCCAAGGGCGACTGGGACGTGGGCATCACCCTCGACATCATGGACGCGGCCGATCACGTCGACGAAGTGGTGCTGGCCTCCGGCGACGGGGATTTCGACATGCTGCTCGAGCGCATCATCAGCAAGCACGGCGTGCAGGCGGTGGCCTATGGCGTACCCGGCCTGACCGCCAACTCGCTGATCCGCGCCGCCAGCCGCTACGTGCCGATTGAAGGCGCGTTGCTGCTCAAGAATTGATTTATACGGAGTTGTAAAAGGTTGGAACGCATCGCAATCATCGACTTTGAAACCACCGGGATCTCCCCGAGCAGCAGCTGCCGCGCCACGGAAATCGCCGTGGTCATCCTCGAACAGGGGCGGATCGTCGATCGTTACCAGAGCCTGATGAACGCCGGCGTGCGTGTGCCGGCCTTCATCGAACAGCTCACCGGCATCAGCAACGCCATGCTGCGCACCGCGCCCTCGGCCGAACAGGTGATGAACGAGGTCAACGAATTCGTCGGCATCACGCCGCTGCTGGCGCACAACGCCGCGTTCGACCAGAAGTTCTGGGATTTCGAACTGGGCCGCATCAAACGCACCCGCCTGCAGAATTTCGCCTGCTCACTGCTGCTGGCCCGCCGCCTGATGCCGGCGGCGCCGAACCACAAGCTCGGCACCCTCACCACCTTCGCCAACCTGCCCCACACCGGCAAGGCCCACCGGGCCATGGCCGACGCTGAAATGGCCGCCAACCTGATGGCGCATCTGGCGGGTGAATTGCGGGAGACGCACGGGGTGCGGGAGTTGTCCCATGATTTGCTGTGCAAGTTGCAGAAGGTGCCGGCGGCGAAGATCAATGAGCATCTGAAGCGCCATTGCGGCATCTGATCTGTGGGAGCGGGCTTGCCCGCGATGGAATTGCGGACGACGCGAAACCCTGTGGGAGCGAGCCTGCTCGCGATGGACTTTCAGGCGCTGCGGGTTGTCAGGTTTCCCGAGTCATCGTTCACGACCATCGCGAGCCTGCTCGCTCCTACAGGTTTTGTGTTGATTCACGTCTTTGTGTTTAACCAGGTCTTCAGATAGGCGATTCGTCCTGCAAAACGTTGGGAATCGTCCGTCTTGTCCCGCATTTGTGGCATCTCTAACCTCCAACACTTGGCTTCATTAATCGTCCATGGATTTATGGTGGCTGTGTGTGGGAGACCTTCGGGTCTGCCGAGTTATTCCTGCTCGGTCTTGCAGCCCGCGCATAGCTGCCACCCATCAAATGCAGGCGAAGTTTGATTTCTTGTGGTAGCGGGCTTGCTCGCGAAGGCGTCGGAAGTCAGCATTGATGTTGAATGTGCCGACCTCTTCGCGGGCAGCCTCGCTACGGATTTGTGGCGGACACAAAACCCTGTAGGAGCGAGCACGCTCGCGATGGACTTCCAGGCGCCGCGGGCATCTGGTGTCCCGCGTTATCGTTGGCGACCATCGCGAGCAGGCTCGCTTCCACTGGGTTTGGGGGTGTTTTCAGGTTTTGCCGTTGTTTTCGATATGCCCCAACGGCACGCGCTTTTCGATGGCGCTGGACAGGACGATCGAGGTTTTGCTGAAGCCGAAGGTGGCGATGCGGTTGATCAGGTCTTCCAGTTCCGGCATCGAGCCTACCGCTGCCTGCATGATCACGCAGGGGTCGCCGGTGACGCGGTGGCATTCGGTCAGTTGTGGGATTTTGATCAGGTCGTCGTAGGCTTTCTGGTTGCCGTGCTGGTTCAGGCGCAGTTCGATGACGCACTGGATCGGCAAGCCCAGCTTGGCCATGTCGACTTTTGCCTGGTAACCGGTGATGACGCCGCTGGCTTCGAGTTTGGCCACCCGTTCGGCCACGGCCGGGGCGGACAGGTTGACCTTGCGCGCAAGGTCCGCGTAGGACGCGCGGCCGTTTTCCAACAGGGCGCTGAGCAGCATGCGATCGTATTTGTCCATCGCGGTGACTCCTGAAAATTACCGACTTTCGAAACCACGGTTTATTGCCATTAACTCCGTGTTTTGAAAAGTGTACCGGCGCATTAAACAAGTTTTGTAACTTATTTTTCGCCACCAGCCTTTTTAGAATAGCGGTTCACCTGTCCTGCCTGTGAGCTGCCCCATGCCCGGCCTCCGTCGCTTTCCCTTGCCCTTGATCGCTGCCTTTTTCGCCTTGTACGTGATCTGGGGTTCGACTTACCTGGTGATCCGCATCGGTGTGGAGTCCTGGCCGCCGCTGCTGCTGGCCGGCATTCGTTTCGTGATCGCGGGCACGCTGATGTACGGCTTTCTGCGCTGGCGCGGGGCTCCGGCGCCAACCTGGGCGCAGTGGAAAGCCGCCGGCATCATTGGTGTGTTGTTGCTGGCGGGCGGCAATGGAGGGGTCAGCGTTGCCGAACACATGGGCGTGGCATCCGGAGTGGCGGCGCTGGCGGTAGCGACGGTGCCGCTGTTTACCCTGCTGTTCGGTTACTTCTGGGGTGCACGCAATACCCGCCTGGAATGGGCCGGGATTGTGCTCGGGTTGATCGGCATTGCCATGCTCAATCTCGGCTCAAACCTGCAATCGAGTCCGTTGGGCGCAACCCTGCTTATTTTGGCCGCGGCCTGCTGGGCGTTCGGTTCGGTGTGGAGCAAACATCTGCCATTGCCTCAGGGCGCCATGGCCAGTGCCGTGGAAATGCTGGTCGGTGGCGTGGTGTTGCTGATCGGCAGCGCGGTCAGTGGCGAGCACTTGGAGAAGATGCCGCCCCTCGAAGGCTGGATCGCCCTGGCGTACCTGACGATCTTCGGCTCGATCATCGCCTTCAACGCCTACATGTACCTGTTGAAACACGTGCGCCCGGCGGCGGCCACCAGCTATGCCTACGTCAACCCGGCGGTGGCGGTGTTGCTGGGGATCGTGTTTGTCGGCGAGACCATCGGCATCGCAGAAGCACTGGCGATGCTGGTGATCATCAGCGCCGTGGTGCTGATCGGCCTGCCGCAGTGGCGCCGCCCGGTTGTACCACCGGTGGCGAAGGTCGTGCCGACTGCGGTGCCGACAGAATCCCGCGTGAATTAGGGTAAACTGCGCGGCATTGCACACTTGTTTCCGCACAACCGCGCTGAATTTTCCTACGGTACTTCCATGACTTTCGCCACCCTTGGCCTGATCGATCCCTTGCTGCGCTCTCTCGAGACGCTCGGCTACCAGACTCCGACGCCGGTTCAGGCGCAGGCCATTCCGGCAGTGCTGGCCGGTCGTGACCTGATGGCCGCCGCCCAGACCGGCACCGGCAAGACCGCCGGTTTCGCCTTGCCGCTCCTGCAATTGCTGGCCATGGAAGGGCCGAAAGTCGCCGCCAACTCGGTGCGCGCACTGATTCTGGTGCCGACCCGCGAACTGGCCGAGCAGGTTCACGAAGCCGTGCGCCAGTACGCCGAGAACCTGCCGCTGCGCACCTACGCGGTGTACGGCGGCGTCAGCATCAACCCGCAAATGATGAAGCTGCGCGGCGGCGTCGACCTGCTGGTCGCGACCCCGGGCCGCTTGCTCGACCTGTTCCGTCAGAACGCGCTGAAATTCAATCAGCTGCAAACCTTGGTGCTGGACGAAGCCGACCGCATGCTCGACCTGGGCTTCTCCGAAGAACTGGCGAACATCTACCGGGCACTGCCGAAAAAGCGCCAGACGCTGCTGTTCTCCGCCACCTTCTCCGATGACATCCGCCTGCTGGCCGGGCAGATGCTCAACGACCCGCTGAGCATCGAAGTCAGCCCGCGCAACGTGGCGGCCAACACCGTCAAGCAGTGGATCGTGACGGTGGACAAAAAGCGCAAGCCGGAACTGTTCGTGCACCTGATGCGCAAGGGCAAGTGGAAGCAGGTGCTGGTGTTCGCCAAGACCCGTAACGGCGTGGACGCGCTGGTGGAAAAACTCCAGGGCCTGGGCGTCAATGCCGATGGCATCCACGGCGACAAGCCGCAAGCGACTCGTCAGCGTGCGCTGGACCGTTTCAAGATCGGCGAAGTGCAGATCCTGGTGGCCACCGACGTTGCGGCCCGTGGCCTGGATATCGAGGACTTGCCGCTGGTGGTCAACTTCGACCTGCCGATCGTGGCCGAGGACTACATCCACCGCATTGGCCGCACCGGCCGCGCGGGCTCGACCGGCGAAGCGATTTCCCTGGTGTGCGCCGATGAAGTGAATCTGCTGTCGGCCATCGAAATGCTGACCCGCCAGACGTTGAAGCGGCAGAACGAGCCGGAGTTCGAGCCTGAGCACCGGGTGCCGGAAACCGACGCCAGCGGTCAGGTGATCAAGAAGCCGAAAAAACCGAAGAAGCCGAAAACTTCAGGTGGTGGCGGCAAGCGCAATCTGGGCAAGTGGGTGGACAGCGGGGATGCCGCGCCGGTGGAGCCTGCGGTGAAGCCTGTGCGTAAGGTGCCGGTGTTCAATACTGGGCCGCGCAAGCGTAAACCTTGATCTGCTGCGGCGTCTGTTAAGCCGCCTTCGCGAGCAAGCCCGCTCCCACAGGGGATTTGTGTACGACACAGA
>NZ_JBSVXG010000157.1:0-13630 GCF_054070595.1 Pseudomonas sp. SDO55104_S430
AGTCGTAAAACCTGAATACCGAATCTACCTGACAGATCGCAGTGCCTGAATTGGCGACTGCTTCGCAGCCGGACGCAGGCTTCGCCAGCTGCTACAAGGTGCGCGGCGTTTGTTACTGCGCAGCGATGCTATAGCCATCAAACGCCGTCTGCTGCTGCAACGCGGTGATGATGTTCTTGCGGTTGGCCGCCTGTTCCGCACCGCTGTTATCAACGAAGGTTTCGCTTTCCAGCTCCGCCTCTTCACCTTCACCCACAAAGTTGAACCCGAGGAATTCCAGCGCTTCACGGTCAACGTTCAAGCGCGAGCGCGGGGTGCGCAGGGGCAGGGTCACGCTGATGCCGTCTTTGCTGATGGTGAACACTTCGGCTTCTTTCTTGGGCCGCGCGGCCTTGCTCTTGCCGCCGCTCGGGTTGCTGATGGCTTGATGGGTCTGGTTCAGCACTTTCAGGGCCAGGCCGTAGACGATTTCCTGAAACGCCGGGTCGTCCTTGAAGCTGGACAGAATGCGGCTGATCGGGAACTTGCTGCTCAGATCTTCCAGGGCCGCGATATCGGCAGCTTCAGCGTCCTTGAGCTGCTTGAGCTGGCCCATCAGTTCATAGGCGCGGTCATCGTCGAAGCTGTCGTGCGCCTGGCGAATCGCTGCACGCAGTTCGCGAATCTGCTCGCTTTCGCGGCTGGACTGGAAAGCGTCCAGCACCATCTCGCTGATGGTTTTGGCCTGGGAGACATGTTGTGAAAGATTGATGGAGTTTTCGTATTCCGCTTTGGACGACAGGGTGACTACGGTTTCAGCGGTATTGGAATCGGACATTGAAATTTCACTACTTTTTTCAGCTTGAATAGGGCGAGAAAGCGCAGGGGCTTTTTCCGGCCGACTAATTTATTGGACCGGGACGACGTTGTCACGGAGCAATGGCCGGATGGACAGTTTCATGCAACTCACAACCTTGTGGACGATCACAAATCCGGTAGGAGCGAGGCTTGCCCGCGAAGGCGGTGTTTCAGGCGATAGAGGTGGTGAGGCTGCCGGCCTGTTCGCGGGCAAGCCTCGCTCCTACAAAGGCAGGTCCGCGGTTTTTCAGACTTGGTCCTGTGCATTCAGGCTCATCACCCGCGCCGCTGTCTCTTCATCCTTGGGCAGTGAAAACCGGAAAGTCGCCCCACGCCCCGGCACATCGACCAACTGAATCTCGCACCCATGCAACTGCAGGATGCGATGCACAATCCTCAGCCCCAACCCACCATCGCGCCTTGCACCGCCAATGTTGAACGGCCGCAGGAACAAACCTTCGCGAAATTCAGGTGCAATACCGGGGCCGGTATCGCTGACGGTGACCTCGATGAACGAACCCTGCGGTCGCAGGCTCAGTTCGATCTCGCCACCTTGCGGCACATGGCGCAGGGCATTGTCGAACAGGTTGGTCAGCACCCGTTCGATCAATCCCAGGTCAGCGCAGGCCGCTGAAACATTGGGGGCGAAGGTGGCCTTGAGTTCCACCTGCCGCGCTTCGGCGGTGAGTTCGAATTTCTGGAAGATGTCCTGGGCCAGATCGGTCAGGGAGAAACGCTCCAGAATCGGCTGCACGAAACCATGTTCCAGTCGCACCAGCTCCAGCAGCGATTGCGCAAGACCACCAACCTTGCGGCTCTGATCCAGCGCGATACCCAGGTAGCGACGGCGGTCGGCGGGAGACAGCGTGGCGTCCTTGAGCGATAGGGTTTCCAGGTATCCGTGCAGGGACGCCAATGGCGTGCGCAGGTCGTGGGAAATGTTCGCCACCAGCTCGCGGCGCTCCTGATCCTGGCGGGTCAGCGAGCGCCACTGCTCGCCAAGACGCGCCTGCATCTGGCGGAAGGTGGCATCGAGGATCGCTATTTCATCGTGGCTGGCGTTTTTATCCACAGGCGGGGCGGGGGTTGGCGTGACGGGAATGCCATCGATGTCGAACTGGCTGACACTGTCGGTCAGGCGGCGCAACGGCCGGGTGATCAAGGCAAACGCGGTGAGGCCGGCAATCAGGCACAACAGCGCCACCAGACCGATGGACAGTAGCGCGGTATTGAGGGCGGCGCTGGTAGCGCCACGTTCGGCAAGGCGGTCATGGTCCTCGCCGAGCAGCACCACATACAGATAACCCGCCGGCTTGCCATCGACCATCAACGGCGCCGCGCTGAACACCTTGCGGGCATCGGCGCTGCGCGGGTCGTCGCCAAGAATCGGCAAGGCATCACCCTTGAGCAGGCGCTGGATCGGCGCCAGATCGATCTGCTCACGATGTATCCGACCCTCGGGTGCGGCGCTGCCGACGATCTTCCCAGCGGGATCGAGCAGATATACCTCGACACTGGGGTTTACCTGCATCAGCTTGCTGAACAGGTCACGCACCGCATTGGGCATCAAGCCCCGGGTATCCATCAAAACCGTATCGCGGGCGATGTGTTGCGCCAGATCCCGCGACAACCCCTGCACCACTTCCTGTTCATGCATCTGGTTGGAGCGCACCTGCATCCACGCCGAAGTGCCGCAGCACACCAGCAGCAGGACGGCGAACACCAGGGACAGGCGTTGTGTGAGGGTCAACCTCATGCTTGTGGCTCCTCGCCAGTGGCGAATTTGTAGCCGCGTCCCCAGACCGTGAGGATGCGTGCCGGTTGCGCGGGATCTGTCTCGATCTTTGAGCGCAGGCGGTTGATGTGGGTATTGACCGTGTGCTCGTAGCCCTCGTGGCTGTAACCCCAGACGGCATTGAGCAGGTCCATGCGCGAGAACACCTTGCCGGGCTGGCGCGCGAAGAAATACAGCAGGTCGAACTCCCTCGGCGTGAGGTCCAGGCGCCGCCCCTCAAGAGAGGCTTCGCGGGTGATCGGATCGATGGCCAGGCCGTCGATGTTCAGGCTGCCGGCGTCCATCTTCAGGTTGCGGGCCATGGCGTCGACCCGGCGCAGCAGAGCTTTGACCCGCGCCACCAGTTCGAGCATGGAAAACGGTTTGGCCAGGTAGTCATCGGCGCCCAGCTCCAGCCCGAGAATCCGGTGCACTTCGCTGGAGCGGGCGCTGGTGATGATGATCGGCGTGTAGCGGGCCATGGCGCGGGCGCGCCGGCAGATTTCCAGGCCATCGACGCCTGGCAGCATCAAGTCCAGAACCAGTGCGTCCCAGTTTCCTTGCTGCAGCAGGCGCATGCCTTCATCGCCATCGGCGCAGTGCACCACCTCGAACTGCTCATCGCGCAGATGCAGGCAGATAAGGTCGGCGATGTGCAGGTCGTCCTCGACCACGAGGACGCGTTTGTTCTGTTCCATCCAGTTCAATCCTTCGACGCAATGGGCACATTGTGCGGGTTTTACGGAGCCGCAGTTATCACGAATTGTTTAACTTCTCGTGAGGATTTGGCGATCAACCCAAGCCTAGGCTTTGTTCCATGAAGGGCCCTGGATTTTTGGAGACGGCAATGCTCTCAAAACATTTTTCACGACGACAATTTCTGTTGGCGACCGGCGGGCTGGGGGTTGCAGTCCTGGCCGTCGGTGTATTGCCAAAATTTGCCGGCCGGTCTGTCCTGATCAGCGAGGCCGAAGCGGCGGAGGTGTTCGAAGTGACCCACAGCGATAGCGAATGGCACACCATCCTCAGCGACGAGCAGTACGAGATCCTTCGCGAAGAGGGCACCGAACGGGCCTACAGCAGCCCGCTGAACAACGAACACCGTGAAGGTACGTTTGCTTGTGCTGGCTGCGAGCTGCCGTTGTTTTCCTCGGATACCAAATTCGACAGCCGCACCGGTTGGCCGAGTTTCTGGGCGCCGCTGGACAAGGCCGTGGCGACCCGCCAGGACCGCACCTTCGGCATGGTTCGCGAAGAGGTGCACTGCCGGCGTTGTGGCGGGCACTTGGGGCATGTCTTCGATGATGGGCCGAAACCTACCGGGCTGCGTTACTGCATGAACGGCCTGGCAATGACATTCCGGCCGGTCTGATCCCGACTCCTTTCCTCACTCTTGCAGGTCGACGCTATGTGGCTTCTGGTCCTCGCTTATCTCGGTGGTGTGCTGACAATCGTCAGCCCGTGCATCTTGCCGGTACTGCCGTTCGTCTTTGCTCGCACTGGCCAGCCGTTCGTGAAAAGTGGCTTGCCGCTGTTGGCGGGCATGGCGCTGACCTTCGCCTTCGTCGCCACGCTGGCGGCGGTGGGCGGGGGTTGGGTGGTGCAGCTCAATCAGTACGGGCGCTGGCTGGCGCTGGTGTTCGTGGCGCTGTTCGGCCTGACGCTGTTGCTCCCGCAATTGGCCGAGCGCCTGACCCGACCACTGGTTGCGGCGGGAAGTCGTTTGTCCGAGAAAGCGGGAGCCGATGCTCGGCCACGTCCGGGCGCTTCGTTTCTGATCGGGGTCGCCACTGGTTTGCTTTGGGCACCATGCGCGGGGCCGATCCTGGGTCTGTTGCTGACCGGCGCTGCCTTGCAGGGCGCCAGCATTGCTACCACCTTTCTGTTGCTCGCCTATGCCGCCGGTGCCGCGACATCCCTCGCCGTGGCCTTGCTGCTGGGTGGCAAAGTGTTCGCGGCGATGAAGCGCTCCATTGGCGCTGGCGAGTGGCTGCGTCGCGGCCTCGGTGCGGCAATGCTGGCTGGTGTGGCCGCCATTGCGCTGGGGCTCGACACCGGGATTCTGGCGCGGGTTTCGACGGCGTCCACCGGGGGAATCGAACAGGCTCTGGTAGAGCAGCTGGCAGATAAATCTCCGCGCAACAGCACGGCGATGCTGGCGCAAAAACCGTCGTCCGATGGGGCAATGCCCGTCAGCGCAAGCACCTTGCCGGTAGAAGGCAAGCTGCCGCCGCTGGACGGTGCCGTGCAGTGGCTCAACTCGCCGCCGCTCGATGCTCAGGCGCTGAAAGGCAAGGTCGTGCTGGTGGATTTCTGGACCTACTCCTGCATCAACTGCCTGCGTTCGCTGCCCTACGTGAAAGCCTGGGCCGAGAAGTACCGTGACCAAGGGCTGGTGGTGATCGGTGTGCATGCACCGGAATTCGCCTTCGAGCGCAACGTCGACAACGTCACCAAAGCCATGAAGGACCTGGGTATCAGCTACCCGGTGGCCATCGATAACGAATTCAAGATCTGGCGAGCCTTCAACAACGAATACTGGCCGGCGCACTATTTTGCCGATGCCCAGGGACGCATTCGTTATCACCACTTCGGCGAAGGCGAGTACGACGAGTCGGAGCGGGTCATCCAGCAATTGCTGCGTGAGGCCGGTGCCAGCAAGGTGTCGGACGGGTTGATCAACGCCAAGGCCGACGGCGTGCAAATGGCGCCGGACAACAACGAAGTGCAATCGCCGGAAACCTACGTCGGCTACCAGCGTGCGGAGCATTTCGTGCCGGATACCAGCCTGGTGCCGGACAAGGTGTCGAGCTACCAGACGCCTGCGCAACTGGCGCTCAACGACTGGAGTCTGGACGGTCAATGGAAAGTCGGCCCCGAGCACGCCACCGCCAGTGCACCGGCCAGCCGCATCGTCTACCGCTTCCACGCCCGTGATCTGCATCTGGTGCTCGGCCCCGGCGCGGACGGCAAACCGGTGCGCTTCAAGGTGCTGATCGATGGCAAGGCCCCCGAAAGCGACCATGGCATGGACGTGGCGCCCGATGGCAGCGGCACGGTGACCGAACAACGTTTGTATCAACTGGTACGCCAGAACGGCGGCGTGCAGGACCGGACCTTCAGCATCGAGTTTCTGGATCCGGGCGCATCGGCCTACGCCTTCACTTTCGGCTGACAGCCCTTAAAACTTTCAGGAGTCCTACCCATGAAAACCCTGTTCACCTGGCGTCGTACGCTGTTGGGGCTGGTAACTGCCGGCGTCATCGGCCAATGCTCGGCATTCTCTCTGGGCGGCGCTGAAGAAGCGGTATTGATTGCACCGCCAACCCTTGATGAGGTTACCCAGGCCCATAGCGAAACCGCAGTATTCGCCGGCGGTTGTTTCTGGGGTGTTCAAGGGGTGTTCCAGCATGTCAAAGGCGTAAAGAACGCGGTCTCCGGTTACGCGGGCGGCGCGGCCAATACGGCGCAGTATGAGCGCGTGAGCGATGGTGATACTGGCCATGCGGAGTCCGTGGAGGTCACCTACGACCCGAGTCAGGTCAGCTACGGCACTTTGCTGCAGATCTACTTTTCCGTGGCGCATAACCCCACCGAACTGAACCGCCAGGGACCGGACACCGGTACCCAGTATCGTTCGGCGATCTTTACCAAAAACAGCGAGCAGCAAAAGGTTGCGCAAGCCTACATTGCTCAGCTCGATGCGGCGCATTCATTTGATAAGCCGATCGTGACCAAGCTGGAAAGCTTCAACGGTTTCTACCCGGCGGAGGAGGAGCACCAGGACTTTCTGACCGAGCATCCGAGCTATCCCTACATCGTGATCAACGACCTGCCGAAGGTGGCACAGCTCAAGCAGCTGTATCCGGAGCGTTATCAGGAGAAGCCGGTGTTGGTGAAGGGGCAGATGTGAGGGGGTAGTCAGTCAGGAACTCGCGTAGGCGATGAGGTCTTTGTGGCGAGGGGGCTTGCCCCCGCTGGGCTGCGAAGCGGCCCCAAAAAGATGGGACTGCTACGCAGTCCAACGGGGGCAAGCCCCCCTCGCCACAGGTATGTGTTCGGCTTGATTGAAGGGGAATCCGGGCTATCCAGAGATCACGTTTTTACCGGCAATCTTCGACCGATACAGCGCCTGATCAGCCCGCGCCATCAACCCCGTTTGCTGTTCTTCATCGAAACGCTGCACCACGCCAAAACTCATCGTCACCTGGAAATCCCCCACCGGCAGCAACTCCGCCAGACCATTGCGAATAGACTCGGCAAGATTCCTGGCGTCGGCCAACGAGGTATTGGCCAGCGTCATGATGAATTCATCGCCACCCCACCGCGCCAGCAAGTCGCCTTCGCGCACGAAGCGCTTCAGATTTTCCACAACGTGCACCAATGCCGCATCGCCCAGCGCATGGCCGTAGTGATCGTTGATGTTCTTGAAATCGTCGATGTCCATGGCGATCACCGACAGCGGTTCGCGAAAGCGCTGGGCGCGCTCGCAGGCCTGGGGCAGAACCTGTTCCAGCCGATAGCGGTTGGCGATGGAAGTCAGGGTATCGGTGTGCGCCAGCTTGCGGTTTTCTTCGAGCTGCAGTTGCAGTTGCTCATTGACCTGGGACAGCTCGCGGGTACGCTCTTCGATCATCGTTTCCAGCGACTGATTGCGTCGTTGGAGTTCCTCAAGCAGGCGCCGCCTGTCCTCGATGCTGCGGTGCGCGCCGACCATGCGCGCCACTGAACCGTCTTCGTTGCGGGCAATCACATGACCACGGTCTTCGATCCAGATGTAACCGCCGTCATGGGTACGGCAGCGGTACTCGGCCTGATAGGCGGGGCTGCGTTCACTCAGGTAATCATCGAAGCGGGCCATGACCTGCGGGTAGTCATCCGGGTGGATGACGTTTTCCCAGGTCAGCACATTGTTATCCAGAGAGTGGGGCGAATAGCCGAGCATCTCGTACCAGCGTGCATTGCGGTAGACGAAGCCGGTGTTGGCGTTCCAGTCCCAGATGCCGTCGCTGACCAGCTCCATGATGGTATGCAACATGCTGTCGTTCATGCCCGACAGGTCGAACTTCACCGGCTCGGTGTTCGATGTTTCATCCATCGCTGCTCTCCCTGCCTGATATCAAAATGATCAGTCGTGCGCGGAGATTAATTCATGCCCTACGGGGGCGGCTAGTGCTTGCCCCACATGTCCATGGCGAAGTCGACGAAACGGCGCAGTTTGGGAAGCCGATGGCGATCCTGGGCATATACCAGATGCATTGGTCGGCTCGGCAGTTGATAACGCTCTAGTAAAGGGATCAGCTTGCCGGACTTCAGATCCGGCTCCACCAGCGCATCGGGCACCATCACGATGCCCATTCCGGTGCGCGCGGCCTGATGCAATCCTGCCGAGCTGTTGATCACCAGCGAACCGCTGACCGCCACCACGATTTCGCCATCTGGGCCGTTCAGGCGCCATTGCCGGGCGACCGCCTGCCAGTCATCGCCGGCCGGGTAGGCGAACGCCAGGCAATTGTGATGTTGCAGGTCTTCCGGCTCTTGCGGGGTGCCGTGACGGGCCAGGTATTCCTTCGACGCGCACATGGTCAGTGTGTAATCGATCAGCGGGCGGGCGATGAGGTTCGAGGGTTCCAGTGCGCCCAAGCGAAAGGCAACGTCGAAACCATGGTCCAGCAGATCCGGGCGACGGTTGGTCAGCACCACGTCCAGTTTCACTCGCGGATTGTGCAGGCTGAATTCGCTCAAGGCCGGCGCCAGGCGTTCGGTGCCGAAGGTGAGAGGAGCGGTGATGCGCAAGGTGCCGCTGGGCTCGTCGAGGGTTTGTTCGGCAAGGCGTTCCGAGTCCGCCACCAACCCCAGCACTTCGAGGCAGCGCTGGTAATACGCGCTGCCGAATTCCGTCAGGCGCTGGCGGCGTGTCGTGCGATTGAGCAGGCGCACGCCCAGGCGCTGCTCCAGTGCCTTGAGGTGATTGCCGACCATGGTGGTGGACATTTCGCACTGCAAAGCGGCGGCGGTCATGCTGCCGGCTTCCACCACCCGCACGTAAACGGTCATTGCCTGGAACAGATCCATTATCAAGCCTAGCTTTAAAATGATTGAAGTATTACTG
Organism: Pseudomonas sp. SDO55104_S430; assembly: GCF_054070595.1. Taxonomy (NCBI): domain Bacteria; kingdom Pseudomonadati; phylum Pseudomonadota; class Gammaproteobacteria; order Pseudomonadales; family Pseudomonadaceae; genus Pseudomonas; species Pseudomonas sp. SDO55104_S430. The sequence goes on from NZ_JBSVXG010000157.1 coordinate 8,724, forward strand.
CGTTTATCCAGCTCAGGTGGCTAACCATACTGCAAAAACACCAACAATTGCTGGAGCCTGATGTCATGACCGCCGCCTGCCTGATGAGCACTTACCAACCGCTGGCCCTGAGTTTCGACAAGGGCCTGGGCACGCGACTGTGGGATCAGGCCGGTCGTGAATACCTGGACGCGGTCGCCGGTGTCGCGGTGACCAACGTTGGCCATTCCCACCCGAAAATCGTCGCCGCCATCAGCGAACAGGCCGGGTTGCTGCTGCACACCTCGAACCTCTACAGCATCGACTGGCAACAGCGGCTGGCGCACAAACTCACGACACTGGCGGGCATGGACCGGGCGTTTTTCAACAACTCCGGCGCCGAGGCCAACGAAACGGCACTGAAAATCGCCCGGCTTTACGGCTGGCACAAAGGTATCGAGCAACCGCTGGTGGTGGTCATGGAGAACGCCTTTCACGGGCGGACCCTCGGCACGCTGTCCGCCAGCGATGGCCCGGCCGTGAGGTTGGGTTTCAACAAGCTGCCGGGGGATTTCATCAAGGTGCCATTCGGAGATCTCAAGGCGCTGGACCGGGTGTATCAGGCCCATGGTGAGCGCGTCGTGGCCGTGCTGATGGAACCTATTCAGGGCGAAGGCGGCGTGCAACTGGCGCCGCCGGGCTATCTCAAGGCCGTGCGCGAACTGTGCAGCCGGCGCGGCTGGCTGATGATGCTCGACGAAATTCAGACCGGTATCGGCCGCACCGGCCAGTGGTTCGCCTTCCAGCACGAAGGCATAGTTCCCGACGTCATGACCCTGGCCAAGGGCTTGGGCAACGGCGTCCCCATCGGCGCCTGCCTGGCCCGTGGCAAAGCCGCCGAAATCTTCACCCCCGGCAGCCACGGCAGCACCTTCGGCGGCAACCCGCTGGCCTGTCGGGTCGGCTGCACGGTGCTGGAAATTATCGAAGAACAAAGCCTGCGGGAAAACGCCCGGCTACAGGGTGACCGGCTGCTCAAGAGACTGAGCATGGAACTGGCCGACCACCCCAACGTCCTGGCCATCCGCGGCCAGGGCCTGATGATCGGCATCGAACTCAAACAACCCATCCGCGACCTGACCCTGATCGCCGCCCGGGATCACGGCTTGTTGATCAACGTGACCCGCGGCCAAACCATCCGCCTGCTGCCGCCGCTGACGATTGATGAGCGTGAGGTGGAGATGATTGTGAGAGGGGTAAGTCGGGCCATCAATCCGATGTAAAACTATACGCGCTGTAGGAGCAGCCTTCGGAAGCTCCTACAGGGGGGCGGTGAATGCCGTGATTTGGGTGCGATTGCTCAGCTGTATTTTTGAGCCAGCAAAACTCTCGAACAGCTGCCGATGCGCCGCAAACCCACTGGACCCATCCCGCATTCGATAACTCCCCGCCCACTCCAGCATCGCCATCAATCGCTCGTCGTCCTTCTCCTCACGCTGGCGAATGTTGGCGACGCATTCCTCGTCGTCAACGCTCAGCCAGATCAGCGCTGTCGCGCGGTGCAGCAGTTCGCTGATGATCCAGCCATAAACCCCTTCGATCACCCAGCGCTCTTCGCTGGCCGCCACACGCGCCATGCCCAGTGCTTCGCCACGGGGGCGGGGGATGCTGTGTTCGTCGGATAGCCAGTGGATGGGGTCGAGGTCGGTGCGGGGGAGGTGCAGGTGTTCGCACAGGCGTTGGGCCAGCCAGCTTTTGCCGGAACCGGAGTTGCCGATGATCAGCGTTCGGGTGAGGTCCATGAGTCACACCAATCAAGGGTGGGAGCGGGCTTGCTCGCGAATGCGGTGGGGCATTCAGCACTGCGGTGACTGACACTCCCTCTTCGCGGGCAAGCCTCGCTCCTACAGGGGGGTGTCGCTTTCGGGCGGGACCATTCGGGTTTTCGGCGCGCCGTTGGCGTTGTGCTGAAAGATTTCCCGCGGCTGTCCCTGTTCATTAAAGAACACCTGCCCGATCCCCGCCGAGTTCCACAGGCGTTCACCCGCTTCGGCATGCTCGGGGATGTGCGGCACGATGCGCATGCGGCGGCGTTTGGTCAGCCAGTTCAGTGGCGAGCGGGGGGAGTAGAGCCAGCGGTTGAGGCGGTCGAACCATTCCAGCAGGGCCGGCGGGAATTCGTTCTTGATGCCGCTGCTGGTGATCTGCCAGATGCGCGGCCCGGCCTTGCGGTGTCGGATCAGCACTTCATAGACGAAGGAATAGTGCACATCGCCTGACAGCACCACGTAACTGCCGGGAGTACGCGAGTGTCGGAAAATGTTCAGGATCACCTGCGCTGCGCCGCGATGAGCCATCCAGTTTTCCGCGTCCACCAGCAGTGGATAGCCGCACCAACTGAACACGCGCTGTATGGTTTCAATCAGCTTCACGCCGAACACCGGCGCCGGTGAAACGATGATCGCCGACGGATGATCCAGCAGTTCCTGTTGCAGTTCGCAAAGAGCCTCCCAATCCAGAAGGCCCGACGGCTGCTTGAGGGTCATCTCGCTGCGCCAGCGCCGGGTGCGGGTGTCCAGCACGACCATGGCCGGAGTAGTGGGCAATACGTAATGCCAGCGCTGAAACTTCAGCAACTCATCGATCAACGCATCCTGCACCGGGCTGTCGAGATAGCCGTCACTGCCGGTCGAGCTGAAACCGCCAGCCTTCTCCAGCACCGCATCGAAGGCATCCGGATTGTTGCCCCAGCCCTGGCACAACATATAGGCGATCAGCGCGTTGCCGATGATGCGCTTGGAAAACGGATGACCGTAGGCCGTTTCCTCCCATTGCGCGGAAAGATTCCAGTCATCGGTAATATCGTGGTCGTCGAAAATCATGAAAGTCGGCAAGTGCGCCAGCGCTCGCGCAGCCTTGTCCAAGCCAGACTTGAAACCATCGAGACGCGACTGCTCCAGCGCATAACGCTCGCGCCGTTGCGGCGTCAGGGCCGGTGGTTGCGGAGCGATCAGGGTCCAAGGCGTCGGCGACCAGACCAGCAGGTACATGGCCATCACTTCGGCGAAGGTCACCAGATGATTGTCGGCGCTGCTGCTGGTGAAAATCGGCTTACGCGCACCGCCGAAAAATCGCTCGCGCAGGGTCTCGTTGCTCTCAAGCGCCGGTAACAAATCCGCACGGTGGTAGTAACTGGCCGGATGCTCATAAAGCCTGGCGCTGTCGCTGACCACGGCACCTTCCAGATGCTCACCGAACAACCCAAGCCGCTCGATCAAGGCATGAATCGCCCGCAACATCGGCCCTGCAACATCGTCGGCGTAGACCTGATCGCCGGTCATCATCAGCAATGCCGGGCGATCTGCCGGCTCGTGCGCCTGCGCCAGCAAGTTATCCACACACAGCAAACCGTCCGCCGCCGGGTGATGGGGCTTGCGACAGGAACCGTGCAGCAACTGATCGATCCGCGAGCGCAGGACGAAATTCGGGGACGAGGCATCGCCATACAACAGATGAGGCGCCCAATCGGCGATGCCCGTTCCGTCACTTATCAACAGGTCGTATTCGATCAACTCATCCGAGGGCAGGGCGCTTTCCAGCGTCACATCGATCAAATGCACAAAGGCGTGGGTGCCCACCGCGATTACCGTGCATTGCCCGGCATCCAGGCGAGTATCGCCCACATTCTGCAAACGCAGCGTCAGCTCCAGCGCCCGCGAACCCACCAGCCACAACACCAGCCGCGTGGGCTCCAGGCGGCGCAACAACGGACCGGCCAGCACGGGTGGCAACGGTTGAATTTCGGCAGGCGATGACAGAGGGGCGGACATCCAGGTTCTAGACTCATGAGGCGCAGAGGCGGGCGATGATAGCGCAGGTGACGACTGCACCGGCTAGAGTGAGTTTGCCGCACCGTCGGTAGACGCCCGGCAATGTTGATCAAAACGAGGTGCACATGAACAAATTCATCCTGCCAGCGCTGGTCCTGCTGATCGCCGCGCAATCCCCGGCGTACGCCATCAGCGAAAAATATCGTAAACAATTGGAGCGATCCGGCTGCACTCAGGCGAGCGAATTGCAGGGCTGTGATATCCACAAGTCCAAGGCGGAAAACGCCAAGGCCGGGTTTACCAATCCCAAGGTGCCTGACGCCCCCAAAAGCGATACCAAGACCCAAGCGCCCGCTAAAACCGAATAGCAACAACCTCCCGCTACATCCGCGGCCGAGGCATCGTCGAGGGCATGCGTTGTTGGGGCGGGATGATCCGGCCGCTGCCTCCGGTGGCGTTGGGCGGTATGGCCTGGTCGTCCTGGCGGGTGTCGTGGCACGACGATCCGCTGATGGCCACGAACACGAAGAGCAGCAGCGGCGCGATCAGGTGTTTGGGCATGGGAGGTCTCCAGGGCCGGATTCATCCAGCTTAATCGCGGATTTCAAGGCTCACCGCGCCGTTGGTCCGCCTTCACATTCCGCAACTTGTGCCAAGCTGTTGTGACGCCCATTCGCCCGCCGCCCGGGGAGCCATGACATGAAGCACGCCCACGCGTCGCACATCCGTCGAGAGTTCTACAAAGCCGTCGGCTTTTACCTTCGACTGGCCTGGCCGATCTTTTCCGCGATGTTGATCATCATTGTGTCGGTGGGGTTGATCATCAGTTATCTGGAGGGGTGGGATCCGTTTGACGGGATCTATTTTGGCTTTGTGACGGGGCTGACCATCGGGTATGGCGAGCTGGTGCCGAAGCTGCCGCTGTCGCGGGTGTTGGCGATATTGCTGGGGTTCAATGGGGTGTTGTTGACGGCGATTTTTGCGGCGATCAGTGTGCGGGCGATCGAGATTGCGGTGCGGGTGACGGAGGGGGACAAGTAAGCACACCCCCCACTGTAGGAGCCGAGCTTGCTCGCGATGGAGGCCAACGATAACGCGGGGTGTCTGAATGCCCGTGTC
>NZ_JBSVXG010000158.1:0-13577 GCF_054070595.1 Pseudomonas sp. SDO55104_S430
GTGAGCACCTGTAGGAGCGAGGCTTGCCCGCGAAGACGGACTATCTGACGCTAACGACCACATCCTGCTCCAACACCAGCTCCTGCTTCCCTGCATCCAGCCTGACCAGCGCACCCATCGGCAAGGTCAGATTCGGATCGCAATGCCCGCTGCGCCATCCGGACAACACCGGGATGCGCAACGGTTCGAATGTCTGCTTGAGCAACCGCTCCAGCGCCGGCACCTCCACTCCCGCCACATCCCCCACCAACACCCCGCGCAGCTTGCCCAGAGTGCCCGCCAGACGCAGATGGGTGAGCAGCCGGTCGATACGGTACAAAGGCTCGTTGACGTCTTCGATCAGCAAGATGACGCCCTCGGCATCGATCTCGTAAGGCGTGCCCATGGTCGCCGCGATCATCGACAAATTGCCGCCCAGCAAGCGCCCGTGGGCGATGCCTGGCTCGATAGTCGTCAACGGGTAGGCCTCGGGGTGGGTCAGCACGCTGCCGGCCTTCACCTGCCCGCGCAGCATGTTGAAGAACGAGGACTCGGTGGGCTTGCGCTTGTCACCCAGCAAATCGGCATTGAGCAGTGGACCATGGAATGTCACAAAGCCTGCATAAAGACTGATCGCCAGATGCAGCGCGGTGATGTCGCTGTAGCCGATGAAGGGTTTGGCGTTGTTGCGCAGCAGTTCGAAGTCGAGGCGATCGAGCAAGCGCGGAGTGCCGTAGCCACCGCGCAGGCAGATGATGGCGTCGACCTCATTGTCGGCGAATGCTGCGTGCAGATCATTGAGGCGCACCTCGTCACTGCCGGCCAGGTAACCATCCTTCTCAAAAACGCCCGGAAAAATCTTCAATGAATAACCGCGTGCGCGCATCCATTGCACGGCTTTATCGGTGTCCAGCGGTGCGGGCCCTGCGGGCGCGATGACGCCGATCAGCCCTTGCGATGGCAGTGCCGGGACCGGGGCGTGAGGACGAAGGGTGTGGACGGGTCTGGCGGTCACCTTGAATCTCCCTGAATGAAACATCAGCACACAGTAGTCAGGAACGAAGACAAACAGAAGCCCAAACGATCGTCATCGCTTTCGCCCAGGCAAAAAAACGCCCGCAAGGCTCGACACCTTGCGGGCTTTTTCATGACTGCCGGGGTATCAGGACGACATCAGCTCGGCCTTGACCAGCTTCGCCTGTTCGTCAGCGTGGTACGAGGAACGTACCAGCGGACCGGAAGCGACGTTCTTGAAGCCCATCTTGTAACCTTCCTCGGCGAACCAGGCGAAGGTGTCCGGGTGCACGAAACGCTGCACCGGCAAGTGGCTGCGGGACGGTTGCAGGTACTGGCCGAGGGTCAGCATGTCGATGTCGTGTTCGCGCATGCGCTTCATGACTTCGATCACTTCGTCGTCGGTCTCGCCCAGACCCAGCATCAGGCCGGACTTGGTCGGAATGTGCGGCATCATCTGCTTGAAGCGTTGCAGCAGGGTCAGCGACCACTGGTAGTCCGAACCCGGACGCGCAGCCTTGTACAGGCGCGGCACGGTTTCCAGGTTGTGGTTGAACACATCCGGCGGCTCGGCCGCGGTGATTTCCAGCGCGATGTCCATGCGGCCGCGGTAGTCCGGCACCAGGGTTTCGAGCTGCACGTTCGGCGACAGCTTGCGGATTTCACGGATGCAGTCGGCGAAGTGCTGGGCACCGCCGTCGCGCAGGTCGTCGCGGTCCACCGAAGTGATCACGACGTACTTCAGGCGCAGGTCGGCGATGGCGATGGCCAGGCTTTCCGGCTCGTTGACGTCCAGTGGCTTCGGACGACCGTGGCCGACGTCGCAGAACGGGCAACGACGGGTGCAGATGTCACCCATGATCATGAAGGTCGCGGTGCCGCCGGAGAAGCACTCGCCCAGGTTCGGGCAGGACGCTTCTTCGCACACGCTGTGCAGCTTGTGTTTGCGCAGCAGGGATTTGATGCGGTCGACTTCCGGCGACACCGGGATGCGCACGCGAATCCAGTCAGGCTTCTTCGGCAGTTCGGTGGTCGGAATGATCTTTACCGGAATGCGTGCAACCTTCTCGGCGCCGCGCAGCTTGACGCCGGCTTCAACCTTGGGACGCGGGGCCGGGCGCTCGGTGACATCGAGCGTCGGGATTACGGTTTGCACTGCATCAGTAGTCATATCAGTCGATTCCGCCCGTGAGGGTCGTCTGCTCAGCATAGTCGAGGTGTTTGACGAGCTGCGCACGCAGCCGGGCACTTACCTCGGCAAATTCAATCGATCCTGCGTGATCGCTCAGCTGGGTCATCGCCAGCCCGGCGTAGCCGCAGGGATTAATCCGTCGAAACGGTTCCAGGTTCATGTCCACGTTCAGGGCCAGGCCGTGAAAGGAACAACCATGGCGGATCCGCAGACCCAGAGACGCGATTTTCGCTCCGTCGACATAGACACCCGGCGCATCGGGCTTGGCCGCGGCCGTCACGCCATAACTGGCGAGCAGCTCGATCAGGCACGATTCCATGCGGCTCACCAGATCACGCACGCCGAAACCCAGCTTGCGCACATCCAGCAACAGGTAGGCCACCAGTTGTCCGGGGCCGTGATACGTCACCTGGCCGCCGCGATCGACCTGCACCACCGGAATATCCCCCGGCAGCAACAGATGCTCGGCCTTGCCGGCCTGGCCCTGGGTGAAGACCGGCGGGTGCTCGACCAGCCAGATCTCGTCGGCGGCATCGCTGCCGCGTTCGTTGGTAAAGCGTTGCATGGCATGCCAGACCGGCTCGTAGGCCATCTGACCGAGCTCGCGAAAGCCCAATGTCGCGGACATCACAGCACCATGTGCACGAAGCCGGTAGCCCGCAGTTCGCTGTTGATGTTGTACAGCTGGTCCTGATCGGTGGCGACGATGTGCAACTGAATCGTGGTGTACTTGCCGTTGCTGCTTTGACGTTCGTCCACACGCTCATCATTGATCTTTGCGTGTTTGCGGACGATGTCGATGATCTTGTCCTTGTTGCCCACACCCGTATCGCTGATCACCTTAACCGGGTAATCGTTGGCCGGGAATTCGATCTTGGGAGCCTTTACATCTGTATCGGTCATGGCGTAACGGCCTCGTAAGCGTAAGCCGTGGCGACGGGCAAAGCCCCGCGCCGGATGAGCGCAGGGCTTTGCAGGTGCACACTATCAGTTGAACAAGCCGTAGAAGAATAGACGGATGCTATCCCACATGCGACGGAAGATACCACCCTCTTCGACGCCGTCCAGAGCGATCAGATCGGCGCTGTGCACCACCTTGTCCTCCAGTTTGACTTCGACTTTACCGATCACGTCGCCCTTGGCGATTGGTGCGACCAGTTGCGGGTTCATGGTCATGCTTGCAGCGAGCTTTTTCAACTGGCCCTTCGGCAGGGTCATGGTCAGGTCTTCAGCCAGACCGGCCTTGACCTGGTTGGTGGCGCCTTTCCAGACAGGGGCCTGAGCCAGCTCGGTGCCTTTCTGATAGAAGGTCTGGGTTTCGAAGAAACGGAAGCCGTAAGTCAGCAGTTTCTGGGTTTCGGCGGCACGCGCCACTTCGCTGTTGGTACCGAAGACCACCGCGATCAGGCGCATGCCGTCGCGTACGGCCGAGGACACCATGCAGTAGCCGGCTTCTTCGGTGTGACCGGTTTTCAGACCGTCGACGGTCTTGTCACGCCACAGCAGCAGGTTGCGGTTCGGCTGCTTGATGCCGTTCCAGAAGAACTCTTTCTGCGAGTAGATCGCGTAGTGAGCCGGGTCTTCGTGGATGATCGCGCGAGCCAGCACGGCCATGTCGTGAGCCGACGAGTAGTGCTCAGGGTTCGGCAGGCCGGTCGGGTTCATGAAGTGGCTGTTGGTCATGCCCAGGTCGGCGACGGTCTTGTTCATCAGGTCGGCGAACGCGTCTTCGCTGCCGGCGATGTGCTCGGACAGCGCAACGCTGGCGTCGTTGCCCGACTGAATGATGATGCCGTGCAGCAGGTCGCTGACGGTCACCTGGGAGCCGACCTTGATGAACATCCGCGAACCGCCGGTACGCCAGGCGTTTTCGCTGACGGTCACCGGATCGTTCTCGCCGATCTGGCCACGGCGGATTTCCAGCGTCGCGATGTACGCGGTCATCAGCTTGGTCAGGCTGGCTGGCGGCAGACGCTGGTCACCATTGTTTTCGACCAGCACGTTGCCGCTGCTGGCGTCCATGAGCACATAGGCCTTGGCGGCCAGTTGCGGTGGGGACGGCATCATCTCGGCCGCGAACGCGGCAGGTGAGAGGAGCAGCGGGACTAGAAGGCACAGGCGTTTGGCAAAGGTGGTGATGTTCATCCGTCTCTCGAAATCGCTAATGGAAACTTGCCCTGGGGCAAAACTAATCAGATGGCTTTCTAATCGGGCCATCGCGTGTTCAGTTGCTCACTCCAAGTCACCCTTTGCCGGGCTTTTGTTCTTCGACGAGCCAACAACCTGGTTCATCGCGCAAAGAGCAGATGAACCGTCAATCAAGTCCTACGTTTTACTCGGTGACCACACTTGGCGAACCAAGGTTGGCCAGGCGCACGCTGTTCTGCACTTGCTGGATCTCACCCGGCGAACCGATCGGCCCCAGGCGCACCCGATGCAGCGTCTGCTGGTTGCGCACGATCGAACTGATGAACACCGGAGCGCTCACCATCCCGCTGAGTTTCGACCTCAGGAGCTCTGCAGCGTCCGGGTTGGCGAACGCGCCCACCTGCAGATACTGGCCAGAGGCTGTTGCAGAAGCGTTTTTTTTTGCGTCCGCAAGTTGTACAGGGACAACGGCGGCGGCATGTTGCTGCGGTGGCGGCGTCCATTGCTCGACGCTGCCGGCCGAAGCCGTGATCACCGGCGCGCTATTCTGCGCGACTTGCGGCTCGTTGAGCATTAAAGGCGCCGGACGGCCTTTGGCGGCCCACCATTGCTGAGGATCGATGCCTTCGACCTTGACCCGCGCGGTACCGGTTTCGGCATAACCGAGCTTCTTGGCCGCCGCGTAGGACAGGTCGATGATCCGGTCGGAGTAGAACGGCCCGCGATCGTTGACCCGCAGGATGACGGTCTTGTTGTTGTCCAGGTTGGTCACCCGGACATAACTTGGCAGCGGCAGGGTCTTGTGGGCGGCACTCATGCCGTACAAGTCATAGACCTCACCGTTGGCGGTGTTCTGACCATGGAATTTGGTGCCGTACCAGGACGCCGTGCCCGAAGCCACGTAGGTCTTGGATTCCTGCATCGGGAAATAGGTCTTGCCCAGCACGGTGTAGGGGTTGGCCTTGTAGGGACCGGTGTGCAGGGTCGGCGTGGCATCCGGGATGCGCGAGACGTCGACGTCCCACCAGGGCGCGCCATCCTTGTGGGCGCGATTGATGTCCAGCCCCGGCGCGGAACGCACGGCGGTGGAGGATTTCTGAGTCGGCGAACGACTGGTCGAACAACTGGCGACCAGCACTGCCAACGCGGCGAATGCCATCAGCTTCAGGGGTTTACTCATAGGCAATGCCCGCATTACTTGACGCCCCGTGCTTGGACCAGCTGTTCAGACAGTTGATGTACGGCCATGGCGTACATCACGCTGCGGTTATAACGCGTGATTGCGTAAAAATTCTTCAGGCCCATCCAGTATTCGGGGCCATTGTCGCCTTCCAGGCGAAAAGCGGTAACCGGCATATCATCGCGCAGCGCATCATGACTTGACCAGCCCAGCGCCCGCAACTCTCCAACGGTCTTGGTTGGCTCGATGCCGGTGGTCAAACCTTCGTCAACCTGATCTCCCCGCACCTCGGCGCGGCTGACCACTGGCTCGCCCGCGACCCAGCCGTGACGCTTGAAGTAGCTGGCGACACTGCCGATCGCATCATCCGGGTTGTTCCAGATATTGATGTGGCCGTCACCGTCGAAATCCACCGCGTAGGCGCGAAAGCTGCTTGGCATGAACTGCGGCAGGCCCATGGCACCAGCGTAGGAGCCCTTGAGGGTCAGCGGATCAATCTGCTCTTCACGGGCCAGCAGCAGGAACTCGCGCAATTCCTTGCGGAAAAATTCGGCACGGGGAGGATAGTCGAAACCCAGGGTCGACAAGGCATCGATAACGCGGAAGTTGCCGGTATTGCGGCCGAAAAAGGTCTCAACGCCAATGATTGAGACAATCACCTGCGCCGGCACGCCATATTCCTGCTCGGCACGGGCCAGCACCGCTTCGTGCTGACGCCAGAAATCCACACCGCGGGCGATGCGCGCGTCGGTGATGAACATCGGGCGATATTCGTTCCACTGCTTGACCCGCTCGGCGGGCTTGGAAATCGCATCCAGAATCGACTGTTTGCGCTCGACTTCGCGGAACACGCCCATCAGTTGCTCGCCAGCGAACCCGTAGTCGCGGGTCATCTCACCCACGAACTCGGCCACCTGGGGCGAACCTTCGTAATCGCCGGCCAACGCTTCCTGCGCGCTGCCAAGGATGCTTACCAGGCCAAACCACGACACATATCGAGTCGCCCAGCCACGCATTACCTGCATTGAACTCTTCACCTTATTCAAACCTGCGCGATCCACTTGCGATGGGTATGGATCGACATCAAAACCCCAAACGCTGACAGCAGCGTCACCAGCGAAGTTCCTCCGTAGCTAATGAACGGCAACGGCACCCCCACCACCGGCAACAGGCCACTGACCATACCGATGTTGACGAAAACATACACAAAGAAGGTCATGGTCAAGGCGCCCGCCAGCAGTTTGCCGAACAGGGTCTGGGCCTGGGCGGTAATCACCAGGCCGCGACCGATCAGCAGCAGATAGATCAACAACAGCGCGCAGATGCCCACCAGACCGAACTCCTCGCCCATTACCGCAATGATGAAGTCGGTGTGGCTTTCAGGGAGGAAGTCCAGGTGCGACTGGGTGCCCAGCAGCCAGCCTTTGCCGAACACGCCGCCGGAACCGATGGCCGCCTTGGACTGGATGATGTTCCAGCCAGTACCCAGCGGATCGCTTTCCGGATCGAGAAAAGTCAGCACTCGCTGCTTCTGATAGTCGTGCATCACGAAAAACCACATTGCGATAGCGACCGGTACCGTCGCCGCGAGAACACTGAGAATCCAGCGCCAGCGCAGCCCGCCCATGAACAGGACGAACGCACCACCGGCCAGAATCAGCAGCGAGGTACCGAGGTCCGGCTGGCGCACGATCAGAATGAAGGGCACGCCAATCAGCATCAGGCTGACGCCCACATGCTTGAGTTGCGGCGGCAAAGTGCGTTTGGACAGATACCAGGCAATGGTTGCCGGCATCAGAATTTTCATGAATTCCGAGGGCTGGAAGCGGATGACCCCGGGAATGTTGATCCAGCGAGTGGCGCCCATGGCGTTGTGGCCCATGATGTCCACCACCAGCAGCAGCATCACACCCACCACGTAACCCAGCGGCACCCAGCGCGCCATGAAGCGCGGCTCGAACTGGGCGATGACGATCATCGACACCAGGCCGATACCGAAGGAAGTGGCCTGTTTGGCCAGCAGATCCCAGCTCTTGCCGCTGGCCGAATACAGCACGAACAGGCTGCCGGCGGCGAGGGTCAGCAGCAGAATCAGCAGCGGACCATCAATATGCATGCGTTGCAGCAGCGTCGCGCGGCGGCGCATCACATCCTCGCTGGAGAGCATGCGATCAAAATTATTCATCACGGGCGGTAGCCTCCGCGCTATTGGGGCCTGCGTATTCGGCTTTGAGGCGACCGTTCTGGTCCAGCAGCCAGGCGTCCATGACCTGACGCACTACCGGGGCTGCGACGCCGGAACCGGACTCACCGTTCTCGACCATCACCGACACCACGATCGCCGGATCGTCGGCAGGCGCGAAGCCCACGAACAATGCGTGGTCGCGATGGCGCTCCTGGACTTTCGAGCGGTCGTACTTCTCACCCTGCTTGATCGCGACTACCTGGGCGGTACCGGACTTGCCGGCGATACGGTATTGCGCACCGATCGAAGCCTTGCGCGCCGTACCGCGGGCGCCGTGCATTACCTGCTGCATGCCGTGGTTGACCTTGTTCCAGTCAGAGGGGTCGCGCAGGATGATGTCCGGCATCGGATTGTGGTCCACCGGTTTCTCGCCTTCGATGGTCTTGGCCAGATGCGGACGGTTCCAGATGCCTTTATTGGCTACCAGCGCAGTGGCCTGGGCCAGTTGCAACGGAGTCGACTGCATGTAGCCCTGGCCGATCCCGAGAATCAGCGTTTCACCCGGGAACCACGCCTGGCGGCGGGTCGCGCGCTTCCACTCACGGGACGGCATCAACCCCGGCGATTCTTCGAACATGTCCAGGGAGACCTTCTGACCGATGCCGAACTTGGTCATGTAGGCCGACAACCGATCAATCCCCAGCTTGTGGGCCAGATCGTAGAAGTAGGTGTCGTTGGAACGCATGATCGCCGTGTCGAGATCGACGAAGCCGTCACCGGTGCGGTTCCAGTTACGGTATTTGTGATCGTAGTTGGGCAGCATGTAGTAGCCCGGGTCGAACACGCGGCTCGAGGCTGTGACTACGCCTGCGTCGAGGCCGGCAATCGCCACGGCGGGCTTGATGGTCGAACCTGGCGGGTACAGACCGCGCAGCACGCGGTTGAACAGCGGCCGGTCGATGGAATCGCGCAGTTCGGAATAGGCTTTGAAGCTGATGCCGGTGACGAACAGGTTCGGGTCGAAACTCGGCTGGCTGACCATCGCCAGCACTTCGCCGGTTTTCGGGTCCAGCGCCACCACCGCGCCACGACGACCTCCGAGGGCGGCTTCCGCGGCTTCCTGCAACTTGATGTCCAAGCTCAGGACGATGTCCTTGCCGGGAATCGGGTCGGTGCGCTTGAGCACCCGCAGCACGCGGCCCCGGGCGTTGGTCTCGACTTCCTCGTAACCCACCTGGCCGTGCAGTTCCGGCTCGTAGAAACGCTCGATGCCGGTCTTGCCGATGTGGTGGGTGCCGCTGTAATTGACCGGATCGAGGGTCTTCAGCTCTTTCTCGTTGATCCGTCCCATGTAGCCCACGGAATGCGCAAAGTGCGCGCCCTGGGGATAGTGACGCACCAGTTGCGCGACCACTTCCACGCCCGGCAGGCGGAACTGGTTGACGGCGATGCGGGCGATCTGTTCTTCAGTCAGCTCGAACAGGATCGGCACCGGCTCGAACGGCCGGCGCCCCTGACGCATGCGTTTCTCGAAGATCACCCGGTCCTCGGGCGTCAGTTCCAGCACCTCGACGATCACGTCGAGCACCTGCTGCCAGTCCCCCGAACGTTCGCGGGTCATGCTCAAGCTGAAGCTCGGCCGGTTGTCGGCGATCACCACGCCATTTCGGTCGAAAATCAACCCACGAGTGGGTGGAATCGGCTGCACATGAACGCGGTTGTTTTCCGACAGGGTCGAGTGATAGTCGTACTGGATCACCTGCAGGAAATACAGGCGCGCAATCAGCACGCCAATCAGCGCCACCACCGCAATTGCCCCGAACACGACGCGGCCACGCACCAGACGGGCGTCTTTTTCGTGGTCCTTGATGCGGATCGGTTGGGTCATGGGGAGGCAGGACTACTTGTGATAAGGGTGGCCGGACAGCACGGTCCAGGCGCGATACAGCTGTTCACCGATCAGGATGCGCACCAGCGGGTGCGGCAACGTCAGTGGCGAGAGCGACCAGCGCTGATCGGCGCGGGCACAGACTTCAGGCGCCAGCCCTTCGGGGCCGCCGACCATGAAATTGACCGTGCGCGAATCCAGCCGCCAGCGATCGAGTTCGACCGCCAGTTGCTCGGTGCTCCAGGGCTTGCCGTGGACTTCGAGGGTGACGACACGCTCGTTCTGCCCGACCTTGGCCAGCATGGCTTCGCCTTCCTGACGGATGAAGCGCGCCACGTCGGCGTTCTTGCCACGGGTATTGAGCGGAATTTCCACCAGTTCCAGCGCCAGCTCGGACGGAAGACGCTTGGCATATTCATGCCAGCCTTCTTCCACCCACTTGGGCATGCGGGATCCGACGGCGATCAGTCGCAGTCGCACAGCGCTACCCTTACTGCTGGTCTTTGTTGAGCTTGGCGAAATGCTCGTGGGTGTTTTCCGGGCTGTGGTGCTTGGCGTCTGCCGCGCGGCTCTGCTCGGCACCGGCCCACAGGCGCTCCAGGTCGTAGAACTGGCGAGCCGAGGCGGTCATCATGTGCACGATCACCAGGTCCAGGTCCAGCAGTACCCAGTCGCTGTCGCCCTTGCCTTCTTCACCCAGCGGACGGGCGCCTTTCTTTTTGACTTCTTCGCGGACCTTTTCCAGCATCGCGTTGATCTGGCGATTGGAAGTACCGGTGGCGATGATCATGTAGTCGGTGATGCTCTGCTTGTCGCGAACATCGATGACCTGAATGTCCTGCGCCTTGACGTCTTCCAGGGCTGCAACGGCAACCTTGACCATCTCGTCACCGTTGAGCGGCTCGTTGGTGGCAACCGGCTCAGGCAGCGGGGCACTCTTGAATGTGCCTTTGCGCTTAACTTTGTTTACGTCGTTGTTGGTCATATAAAACTCGTTTTGCTCATGTATTCGGCGGCTTGGCGACACGTTGGTCCGTATCAGTGAAGCACGCCTTGTTCAGTTCGACGCACGGTACAGACCGTGCGCATCGATGTAGGCCAGGACCGCGTCGGGCACCAGGAAACGTACCGACTTACCGCTGGCCAGCAGTTGACGGATCTGGGTGGCGGATACCGCGAGCGGCGTCTGCCAGACGAATGCAATCTGTCCGCTCGGCCCCTTCAGGGCCAGCGGGTCGCTCACCGAGCGTGCCGCCAGCAGGTTGCGCAGGGCATCCGGCGGTTCGCTGTCGGCATCCGGGCGTTGCAGCACCAGGATGTGGCAATGCTGGAGTAACTCTTCCCAGCGATGCCAGGTGGGCAGGCCGCAAAAAGCGTCCCAGCCCAAAAGCAGAAAAACCTGGTCATCCACGGCGAGTTCCGCACGCATCAGTTCCAGGGTATCGATGGTCCAGGACGGTTTGTCCCGCTGCAATTCGCGGGCATCCACAACCAACGGCGCCACACCAGCCACCGCGCACTCGACCATCGCCAGACGGTCCTTCGCCGACACCTGCGGCGTATCCCGATGAGGCGGCCTGGCACTGGGTGTCAGGCGCAGCTCGTCGAGCGCCAGGGATTCGGCGACTTCCAGTGCACCACGCAAATGGCCGATGTGCACCGGGTCGAACGTTCCGCCCAGTACGCCGATGCGTCGGGGTTCAGGCGCGCTGGCAGTGACCGGGGCTGACGGGTCGAGGTCGCCCAAGTCAGACCGGCTCCTGTCCGCGCAACTGGCCATCACCGACCACGACGTACTTCTCGCAGGTCAGGCCTTCGAGACCCACCGGGCCGCGGGCGTGCAGCTTATCAGTAGAAATGCCGATCTCGGCACCCAATCCGTATTCGAAACCATCGGCGAAGCAGGTCGGGGTGTTGATCATCACCGACGACGAATCGACCTCGGCCACGAACTGCCGGGTTTCGCCCTGATGTTCGCTGACGATCGAATCGGTGTGGTGCGAGCCGTAATGGTTGATGTGTTCGATGGCCTGCTCCACTCCGTCGACCACGCGGATCGACAGGATCGGCGCCAGATACTCGGTGTTCCAGTCTTCTTCGGTGGCCGGCAGCGCGTCGATGATCGCCCGGGTGCGTTCGCAGCCGCGCAGCTCGACGCCTTTTTCGCGGAACTGGGCCGCCATCGCTGGCAGGAAATCTTTGGCAACCATTTGATCGACCAGCAGCGTTTCCATCGCCCCGCAAATGCCATAACGGTAAGTCTTGGCGTTGAAAGCGATCCGCTGGGCCTTGAGCAGGTCGGCGTGGGCACTGACGTAGACGTGGCAGATGCCGTCCAGGTGCTTGATCACCGGCACACGGGCATCGCGGCTGATGCGTTCGATCAGGCCACGGCCGCCACGGGGCACGATGACGTCGACGTACTCAGGCATGGCGATGAGCGCGCCAACGGCAGCCCGATCCGTGGTTTCGACCACTTGCACCACCGCTGCCGGCAGATCCGCTTCGGCCAGGCCACGCTGGATGCAGGCAGCGATCGCACGGTTGGAGTGAATGGCTTCGGAGCCGCCGCGCAGGATGGTTGCGTTGCCGGACTTCAGGCACAGGCTGGCTGCGTCGATGGTCACGTTCGGCCGGGATTCGTAAATGATCCCGATCACGCCCAGCGGCACGCGCATCTTGCCGACCTGAATCCCCGACGGCCGGTAGCTCATGTCGCGGATCGCGCCGACAGGGTCCGGCAATGCCGCCACCTGGCGCAGACCGACGATCATGCCGTCGATGCGAGCAGGGGTCAGCGCCAGACGCTCGAGCAGCGCCGGCTCCAGTCCATTGGCGCGACCAGCCGCCAGATCCAGCTCATTGGCAGCGGTCAGCTCGGCGCGGGCAGCGTCCAGCGCGTTGGCGGCGGCCTGCAACGCGCGGTTCTTCTGCGCTGTGCTGGCACGGCCGATGACGCGGGAAGCCTCGCGGGCAGCGCGACCCAGGCGGGTCATGTAGTCAAGAACGGACTCAGTCATGGTCTGGCGTGGTCTTTGAAAAGGGCTTGGTAAAGAATAAAGCGGCAGATTATAGCTGTCGTGACTGCCGACTAACAGCGGTGACGGGCGGATGGTCGAAATGGAGTTGGATTTGCCGACGTTCAGCGGGGATTAAGCCGCAAATTGTTATCATCAGCGCTCTCTCAGCCCTGATAAAGGCCGTTCATCATGACCGACCTGACTGTTCGAGCCTCTGCAACGTGCCTGCCCACGGGCCTTGCGGACGCGTTTTTCGACCGTGACCCGCAAATTCTCGCCCGCGATCTGCTGGGCAAAGTCATTCGCCATCGCGTCGGTGATCTGTGGCTCAGCGCGCGAATCATCGAGACCGAAGCCTATTACCTTGCCGAAAAAGGCAGCCACGCCTCCCTCGGGTACACAGAAAAGCGTAAGGCTTTGTTTCTGGATGGCGGGCATATCTATATGTACTACTCCCGTGGCGGCGACTCCCTGAACTTCAGCGCTCAAGGGCCGGGCAATGCGGTCTTGATCAAATCCGCCTATCCGTGGGTCGACGAACTGAGCGGGCCGGCGAGCCTGGCGCAGATGCTGCTCAACAACCCCGATGCCCAGGGCCGCCCTCGCCCTTCGCAGAAGCTCTGTGCCGGGCAAACCTTGCTGTGCAAATCCCTGGGATTGAAGGTTCCGGTCTGGGACGCCAAGCGTTTCGACCATGAGGTGCTGCTGGTGGAAGACGTTGGGCAGACGCCCGCCCATGTCATCCAGACCACGCGCCTGGGCATTCCCCATGGACGTGACGAACATCTGATGTACCGTTTCGTCGACGCGGCCTATGCGGCGTGGTGCACGCGCAACCCGCTGCGACGGGGGCAGGTCGAAGGACGTGATTACCTTTTGCTGACTTGAATCGAACAAAAATCCCTGTAGGAGCCGAGCTTGCTCGCGAAAGCGGTGGCTGCGTCACCTTCGATGTTGACTGACACGACGCT
>NZ_JBSVXG010000159.1:0-13562 GCF_054070595.1 Pseudomonas sp. SDO55104_S430
TGGATTTCTGTGAACACAATATTCGTGAACAGCAGCAATCAACTGTGGGAGCGAGCCTGCTCGCGATGAGGCCGGCAACTGCAGTACTTAAACCCCAGGCTTGCCCGCCGCCTGCCAAAGAATCTCCGCAACCCCCTGCCGCCGCGCAATCACCCGCGCCACCACAAACAGCAAATCCGACAGCCGATTGATATACGCCAATCCCACCCCGGCCAACGGCTCCACTGCATTCAGATGCTGACAGCGACGCTCCGCGCTACGGGCCAGGCTTCGGCACACATGCGCCTGGGCAATCAGTGCTGAACCACCGGGCAAGATGAAATTCTCCAACGGCCCCAGCTCTTCATTCCAAACATCGATCGCCGCTTCCAGTCGTTCGATTTCCAGCGCATTCAGCGCCTGATATTCCGGCATGGCCAACTCGCCACCCAAGTCGAACAATCGATGCTGGCAGGGTGCCAAAACCTCGATCACTTCCTTGAGCCCGGGATGCTCGACACTTTCCGCCGCCAGCCCAGCCAGCAGCACGCCCACCTGACTGTTCAATGAATCGACTTCGCCAATGGCCTCGATCCGAGGATGATCCTTGGGAACGCGACGGCCATCGCCAAGGCCGGTTTCGCCCTTGTCACCGGTGCGGGTGTAAATCTTCGACAAGCGAAAGCCCATGGCTTACCTCGAAATCTGGTTGAGTTCTTGTGATATCACCGGAGTGCCCGCCAGAGGCAGGCGCAGGGTGAAGCAGGTGCCTTGGCCCAAGGTGGATTGCACTTCCATCTGTCCCTTGTGATTGTTGGTAATGATGAAGTACGACACCGACAGGCCAAGGCCTGTGCCCTGGCCGATTTCCTTGGTGGTGAAAAACGGCTCGAAAGTCCGCTTGCGCACGTTCTCGCTCATGCCGATGCCGTTGTCTTCCACCTGGATTTCCGCCCACGGCGGGTTGAGCCGGGTGCGCAGGATGATCCGCCCCGGCTCACGGTCGTCTTCACGCAGGTGAATGGCCTGGGCGGCGTTTTTCAGCAGGTTGAGCAGCACCTGTTCCAGTTCGTTGGCGGTGCCGGGCACCGGTCCCAGCGCAGGGTCGAACTGGCGAATGATGGCCTGGCCCTTGAAGTCGAAACCGATGGCCAGGTCAAAGTCGTTCCCGGCGATCTCCACGGCTTGATCTATCAGCGCCGGCAAGTCGCACGGGGCCATCTGCCGGGTACTGCGGCGACTGAAGCTGAGCATGTGGGTGACGATCTTCGCCGCCCGGGCGCCGGCCTGTTGAATACCATCGAGAAGTTGCGGCACCTCCCGTGCCTGCAAGTAGTCGTTGACCGTGGACAGCTCGATGCCGACCTGCTCGGCCTGCTCCAGGTTCTTCGGCAGTTCCGGGGAAAGACGCCGACGGATGTTCTGCACGTTGTGCAGGATCGCGCCCAGCGGGTTGTTGATCTCGTGGGCCATACCGGCCGCGAGGCCGCCGACGGAGAGCATTTTCTCCGACTGCACCATCATTTCTTCCAGTGACAGGCGCTGGGTGATGTCGTCGATACGGATCACCACGCCCCGTCCCGCGCCACCCATCAGCGGATAGAAGGTCAGGGCGTAATGGCGGGCGTCGTCATCCTTGACCCAGGTCACGCGCTCGATTTTGGCCACGGTGTGTTGCTCAACGGTTTGCTTGAGCTGCGGCAGGAAGGGCTTGAGCGGTTCGAAGGCGAGGAAGATCGGCTGGTTCAGGGCTTCGTCCAGACGCGTACCGGAAAGGGCGCTGGCTTCCTGGTTCCATTGCGTCACGTAGAGCTGTTCGTCCAGGGCGATCAGCGCCGAGGGCATGGAGTCGATGATGCTGTTGAGGTAGTTCTGGAACCCGGTGAGTTTCTTCTCGATCTTGCTGCGCACCTGGACTTCGAGCTCCAGTTTGCGGTTGGTGTGCCGGGTTTCCTCCGCCAGCCCTTGGGCCTGATCGTAGGCGGCCTGGGAATCATCCCGGGCACGTTTGAGCTGTTGCTCCCGCGCTTCGATGCGCGAAAGCATGGTGTTGAAGGCTTCGGCGAGGCTGCCGATCTCGTCGTGGTTGCCGCGGGAGGCGCGCAGTGCGTAGTTCTCCTCCCGCGTCACCTGCCGCGAAAGCTCCTCGAGCTGATGGATCGGCCGGGTAATGAGGCGTTTGATCTGCCGGGCGATTACCAGCCACAACAGCACGCTGAAAATCAGGATGCCGAGACTGGCGGTCAGGGTTCCGGTGTAGAACGCCACCGGTAATTCGCTGCTGGCCACCAGCAGCAGGTGCCCGGAAGCGGCGCCTGGGCGGGGCAGGGTGATCACCTGATTGCTGCGAAATTCGGTGGCTTGCCAGGATTCGACATGCCGGTAACGCTCGGGCAGGTTCAGATGATCGCCACGTTGCAGTTGTGCCAGGCGCTCGCCCTTGCCGTCATACAGGGCGGCGGCGCGCAGCGGGGAATAGCTGTTGAGTTCATCGAGCAGGCGTTGCGCGCTTTGTGGCGATGACAGGGCTTCTGAGATCAGACTCGGGTTGGACACCAGGCGGCCAATGGTTTGCAGGGCCTGGGGCGCCATGCTTTCCTGGGAGATGTAGTAGGCGGCGCTGATAAAGGTCAGGTTGGCGACCAGCAGGACAGTGGTCAACAGCACCAACAGGGCGGCCAGCAGTTTCTGGCCGACCGGAAGGTTTTCAAGGCGCTGGCGCAATGGCATCAGGTTTATCGCTGCAAAGGAACAAGTGGCCAGCGTAGCCGCTGCTCAGTCGCTGGGCAATCCAAGGCTGTGGAGGCGAGCGATCAGTCTGGACTCGAGCTGATTGATGTGCGGCAGGTTCAGTTGGTGGCGTGTGGCGACTTTGCAGGCATGGCCCAGCAGATAGCTGATTTCGGTGCGCCGCCCACTGCTGGCGTCCTGATGCATCGATGAGAAGTTGGCGGCGGTGGCGTGAATTACCCGCTCGACTTCCTGCTGCAGGTTCTCGGCGGCGGCAGGCTGGCCGCAACGTTCAAGCAGTTCGGTCAATTCGCCGCAGAGGGTCGCGACCTCGCAATGATGTTCCTGCAAACCGCCGTTGCGACAATCGTGCAGTACCGTCAACGGGTTGATCGCGCAGTTGAGCGCCAGCTTGCGCCACAGTCGGGTGAGGATTTCGGTGCTCCATTCATGCGGAATACCGGCGTCCTTCAGATCGTCCAGCCAGATCGGGGCGACGGGGTGACCGGCATCTCCCAGCCAGGTGAAGCCGTGGCCGGCGAACACCACCCGCCAATCGCCATCGCGGAAGGCGCCTTCGGTGCTGGAGGCGTAGATGCAACGCGCCTGTGGGACCTGCGCCGCGACGGCATCCTGGCTGCCCAAGCCGTTCTGCAGCAGAATCAGCTCGGCACCGGGCGCCAGACGCGGGGCCAGTTGCGCCACTGCATGTTCGGCGTCGTAGGCCTTACAAGCCACCAGCAGGCGCTGGATGGGCTCCTGGCTGTCGGCTGTTTCGGCCGGGACCGGGTAACACTGTTCCTTGCCGTGTTCGACCAGGGTCAGAGCGCCGGCCGCTTCATAAGCCTGCAAACGGCCGGCATCGCGCAGGATCAGCCGTACCGGCACTCCGGCCCGAGCCAGGCGCGTGGCCCACAACGTGCCGAGACTGCCGGCGCCCAGGACATGCCAGGTGGTGGCCATCAGCTTTTTGCTCTGTTTATCGCGCGCATTGACAGCTCGCAGTGAATGATGAGAAAGACCCGTTATAATCAGCGCGGATTTTTATCGCAAGCCAGGCGTGCCTCATGAGTGCGCCTTTATTTGGAGAGATTACATGCCGTCGTTCGACGTGGTATCCGAACTGGACAAACACGAAGTCACCAATGCGGTCGAGAACGCCGTCAAGGAACTCGATCGTCGCTATGACCTGAAAGGCAAGGGCAGCTTCGAGTTCAAGGAAAAGGACCTGACCGTCAACCTGACCGCTGAAGCGGATTTTCAGCTTGAAGCGATGATTGAGATCCTCAAGCTGGCGCTGGTCAAGCGCAAGATCGACGTGCAGTGCCTCGAGGTCAAGGACGCTTTCGCCTCGGGCAAGCTGATGAAGCAGGAAGCCGTCCTCAAGGAAGGCATCGACAAGGAGCTGGCGAAGAAGATCGTCGCTCATATCAAGGACGCCAAACTCAAGGTCCAGGCCGCCATTCAGGGCGAGCAGGTCCGTGTGACCGGCAAGAAGCGTGATGACTTGCAGGAAGCGATCGCTGCCCTGCGCGCCAAGGAATTCGGCATGCCACTGCAGTTCAACAACTTCCGCGACTGACCTGCGGCGGGAACCAATCGGCGTTTTCGACGTCGGAGCCCCAAGTAACGGTAGAAACGATTGACCCTCAACGGGCTCGGTCTTTTCTGCCGTTTATTTTTTCGTGTGCCGGGTAGCCGGAAATCAGGAGAACAAACATGGATTTGAATGCTGAGGTAGACAACCTGGTCAGGGTGTCCCAAGCCTGGATTCCGATGATCATGGAATATGGCAGCCGTGTGCTGCTGGCGATAATCACCCTGGCGATCGGCTGGTGGCTGATCAACAAGGTCACACGCAAGCTCGGCAGCCTGATTGCGTTGCGTAATGCCGATCAGGCTCTGCAAGGGTTTATCAGTACCCTGGCAAACATCATTCTGAAAGTCCTGCTGATCGTCAGCGTGGCGTCGATGATCGGTGTGGAAACCACCTCGTTCGTGGCGGCCATCGGTGCCGCGGGTCTGGCCATCGGTCTGGCCTTGCAGGGCAGCCTGGCGAATTTCGCTGGCGGCGTGCTGATTCTGCTGTTCCGCCCGTTCCGAATCGGTGACTGGATCGAAGCCCAGGGTGTTGCCGGTACTGTCGACAGCATCCAGATTTTCCATACCGTGCTGCGCACTGGCGATAACAAGACCATCATCGTGCCGAACGGTAATCTGTCGAACGGTATTATCACCAATACCAATCGCCAGCCGACTCGCAAGGTGGTGTTCGATGTAGGCGTTGATTACGAGGCCGACCTACAGAAGGCACGTCAGGTATTGCTTGAACTTGCCAAGGATCCGCGCGTTCTGGCGGATCCGGCACCACAAGCCGTTATTTCGACATTGGGTGACAGTTCGATCACTGTTTCCCTGCGTGTCTGGGTGAAAACAGCGGATTATTGGGACGTGATGTTCATGTTTAACGAGCAGTCCCGGGATCGTTTGAAAACAGCCGGTATCGACATTCCATTTCCTCAGCGCGTAGTTCGCGTGGTTCAGGAAGCGCCAGTGCAATAAATGTGTTTTCTTTGTTACTGACTAAGCCTGGGAGAATAAAAAACTCCCGGGCTTTTTTGTGACTATTGATCAGGTCATTTAAAAAAGTATTAACATCATGCGCCGAAGTTGTTTGCCGCCGTATTTGGCATATGGCAGGTATAAAAAAACGCCCACCTGAAGAGGTGGGCGTTTTGTGATCAACAGTACTTCCGGTAGTGCACCTGGATTACAGGATGCTCAGTGGGTACTCGACAATCAGGCGAACGTCGTTGTTGTCTGCAGTGTAGTCAGCGTTGTACGCACCGTTTGCACGGTAAACTGCGCTACGCAGGCGGAACGACAGATCCTTGGCTGGACCTTCTTGCAGTACGTACTTGGTTTCGAAGTTGAACTCGTGTTCCTTACCTTCGGTACCCTCGGTCGTTTCGATGTTGTCACCGTATACGTAACGAGTCATGAAGCTCAGGCCTGGCACACCGTAGGTAGCCATGTTCAGATCGTAGCGAGCCTGCCAGGATTTCTCTTCACGACCGATGAAGTCGGAGATCTGGATGGAGTTGGATACGAAAATCGCACTACCACCGTCTACACCGTACAGGTAGTTGGTGTCGCCGGACGAGCGCTGGAACGCGAGGGTGAATTTGTGAGCGCCCAGGCTGTAGGCCGCTGCAAGGCTCCACAGTTTGTTGTCCAGTTCGCCGTACAGTGCTTCACCCTGATCTTTGGTGCGATAGGCGTTGAAGTCAAAGTTCAGCGATTGATCGTCAGTAATCGGAAGCGTGTAGTTAGCGTTGATGTATTGCTTCTTGAAGTAATCATCAACGTCAGACGCAGCGATACCGGCAACGAAATTATCAGTGAACTGATAGGTCGCGCCAGCGATGTTGGCACTGGTCAGGCCCGGGGTGTGCTTACCGTTGATGGTGTCTTTACCCATGCCGGTTTGCGAGCTCAGTGCAGTAAAACGACCGGCGCTGAGTTCCAGGCCTTTGATTTCTTTACTGGTGAGCAAGGTACCTTCAGCAACTTCTGGCAGCAGACGGCTGTCGTCGGTAGCGAAAACCGGGCTGGCGACGAATTGACGGCCGTATTTCAGAGTGGTGTCGGAGAGGCGGAATTTGACGGCTGCACCGCCTTTGCCCTGGCTTTTTTCCGGGTTGCCGTCGCTGTCGGTAGCGAACAAGCCGTTACCGGCACGACCCGAACCGCCGTCGAGTTTGGCGGTGCCCATTACCATTGCATCGAGGCCGACGCCGATGGTGCCCTGAGTGAAGCCCGATTCGTAAGTCAGCAGTTGGCTGATACCGGTATCTTGACGGTAGCCGCTTTTGAAACCCCCAGCGCCATCAGAAATGTTACCGGCTCCATTACGGAAGTCGCGGTTCATGTATTCCAGACGGGTTTTCAGTTTCAGGCTCGAATCGTCGATGAAACCCTTGGACTCATCCTGCGAAGACGCTACTGCGAACTGCGAGGTACCAGCTGCAACAGCCAGTGCGATCATGCTCCACTTCATCACGCGCATCGTGATTTGCTCCTTTGGTTTTTAGAAGAGTATTGCCGTCCCACCTGTTTTTAGTATCTGGGCGGCTCTTTCTTTTTGTGTCGGCGCAAACTTATATCACGTCGACCAATGTTGGCGATACTTGCGCATCTAACCTTTCAGCTTCTTTACGACCCTGTCGCTAACAGCTTGCTAGATGTCGCAAATTTACAGCCCCGATGCAACCGAACGGACAACTTTAATGCTGTTTTTCTGGACTGGCGCATCGGTAAAAAGAGTCCCTGGTGAAACGTTTGTATCTCCATCGGGCTACCCTGCCACTGTTTTATTTAGTCCTGAGGCTTCCACTTCCCGTGGGCCTTATAGACGATGTGGGTGTGAATGCAACAAGCGTGCACAAATCGCTGCGCCGCCCATATTTTTTTCAAAAAGTCTGACTGATACCGTAAAAACCCCATAAAACCGGGGGGCACATCGTGCTTGCGCTGGGGGTTGACGCCTTTCTCGACATGGTGTTGAACATCGTGTTACCGCCCCGTGACAACCAAAAATGTTACCGGTTCACCCCGCCAGTGAGTAATTGGCGGATGCTCGAAGCAGTCAGCGTAGACGCACTGTCCGGTTTTGGTGCAAAAAATTTCAATTGCTGTACTGAATTCACACAGTCGGTTGGCTCCTGAAGAATGAACGAACCCTTGCCCGGCGGTCATTCCAGCATTTTTTCTGCTGGTTGTGGTTCTGTAATGGTGCATTTTTTCGCTTGGTGTCACATCCCGGAGCAAGGTTGGCGCGATCACCGTGATGACGACCGCATTCGCAGGTATGCTGCTGTCCTGTCGCTTGGTGCTCGATCCCTGGTGGATGGGCGCTAAGCTGAAAATGATGACCCGGCGGGAGTGCGCGCAGTGTTCGCTTTAGATTCACGACTTCAACAAGACACCTTGCCGATCGGTGATTTCCCGCTGTGCCGGCTGCTGCTGTCCAACGATTCGAACTATCCCTGGTTCATCCTGGTACCTCGTCGCGACGATATCAGCGAGATATTTCAGTTGGGTGTCGCAGATCAACAGATGCTCTGGCAGGAGACGACCTTGCTGGCTGAGTTGCTCAAGAAGGCATTCACGGCGGACAAGATGAACATTGGCGCCCTGGGTAACGTGGTCAGCCAGTTGCACATGCATGTGATCGTGCGCATGCGCGAAGACGCCGCGTGGCCGGCTCCGGTCTGGGGCAAGCATCCGGCCATTCCTTACAGTGCCGATCAGGTGTCCGCGATTCGTGAGCGGCTGCGGGCTGTGTTACCCGAAGACTTCAAATTTGTGCAGGAGTGAGCCATGAGCCTGGAAGATCGCGTTACCGATCTGGAGAGCCAGTTGGCGTTTCAGGATGACACCATCCAGGCCTTGAATGATGTGCTGGCAACGCAGCAGCGTGAAGTTGAGCGTCTGCAGTTGCAAATGGCGGCATTGCTCAAGCGCCAGGAGGAAATGGCCGGCCGATTCGAGTCGTTCGAAGACGAGGCGCCGCCACCGCATTACTGACTGGCATATAGAAAAGCCAGTCTATAAAAGCCAGGCAATAAAAAACCGCGAACAGCACAACTGCTCGCGGTTTTTTTATGCCTTCGAATCAGCGTCGCGGCAGAGCGGCGATCACATCTTCTGCTTGCAGGCCCTTGTCACGATTCATCACAGAGAACTCCACGCGCTGGCCTTCGACCAGGACACGGTGGCCTTCACCGCGAATCGCCCGGAAGTGCACGAAAATATCGTCGCCGGAATCGCGGGAAATGAAGCCGAAGCCCTTGGAGGTGTTGAACCACTTGACGGTACCGGTATCGCGGTTGGTCATGTCGTAGTTGGTTGGAGCAGCGGCCGGTGACGATTTGTAGAAGCTGATGGCCAGGTGCAGAACCACGGCGATGAAGGCCGCGATCAGGCTGAACAGTACAGTTGGCTGGCCGGCAATGACGGGCATTGGCGCGATCAGCGTGAGGGTTTGCAGAACGACAGCCAGCATCAGCAGGGCGCTGACCAGGTTTTGCAGGTGATGACGCGCACCCTTGTTCCAGTTGGGAATCACTGGGGCAAGGACAAGGTTGAGCAGGCCGAACAGAGCCAGATACAACGCGTCGGGTTGTTGCAGGTAAGGAACAGCTTCGGTTCGCAGGCTGGGTATGAAGGACAACAGCAAGGCTGCCGTGCCCAATAGCAGGTGGACGATTTTCAACATTTTTATTGACTCACGTTAAGACGGATCACAAGGAAGAGCTGATGGGGGACGGTTCGCTTCGAAATGAACAAGAAGAGGCGGTGGGCACGTTTCCGTCATCAGCCTATGCGCAGTGCCCGGAAAATAAGGGCGTCAGCGACACGGCATCTATTTAACAGCAAAGCTTGTGGCTACTCAAATCAAGGAGTCCAGCGGTGCATTGCAGGGGGTTGCCGCTGGACTGGGGCACCTCCGGGGCTGCGATGCCGCGACAGGCTTGCTAGAGTGATCCTGCACCTGTCGGATGGAATTCATCACCTTTAGGGGAAAAGCATGGCAATCGATATCGGAATCAGTGAAGAGGACCGCAAGTCCATCGTCGATGGTCTTTCGCGGCTGCTGTCGGACACTTATGTACTTTATTTGAAGACCCACAACTTCCATTGGAACGTTACCGGGCCCATGTTTCGCACGCTGCACCTGATGTTCGAAGAGCAATACAACGAGTTGGCCCTGGCGGTCGATTCCATCGCCGAGCGTATTCGCGCCCTCGGTTTTCCCGCGCCTGGCGCCTACTCGATCTATGCGCGGCTGTCCTCCATTAAAGAAGAGGAGGGCGTACCAAGCGCTGAAGAAATGATCAGGCAACTGGTGGCGGGGCAGGAGGCGGTCACGCGCACCGCCCGCGGGATCTTCCCCTTGCTGGACAAAGTCAGCGACGAGCCGACGGCTGACCTGTTGACCCAGCGCATGCAGGTACACGAAAAAACGGCCTGGATGCTGCGCGCCTTGCTCGATCAGTAACACTTGCACGCGCGCGGACGGACTACCTGTTCGCGCGTTGCACTTCTCATCAAAACTTTTCCGTCGAAAAGTACCTGCTGTTTGAGTGAAATTTCGCCTGTCAGACAAGGAAAAGGTCAGGCGTAGGACGCTCTCCATGATCTGCCTCTCGTTGTTGGCTTCTCCTACAGGGAAGGGAAAAAAGTCGTCTGGATATAACTTTGTGCCCGCGGT
This sequence comes from Pseudomonas sp. SDO55104_S430, assembly GCF_054070595.1. Classification (NCBI taxonomy): domain Bacteria; kingdom Pseudomonadati; phylum Pseudomonadota; class Gammaproteobacteria; order Pseudomonadales; family Pseudomonadaceae; genus Pseudomonas; species Pseudomonas sp. SDO55104_S430. The sequence goes on from NZ_JBSVXG010000159.1 coordinate 9,986, forward strand.
TCCATGAGCGCACAAGCGCTACGCAAACCAGGGATGGCAAAGGAGTGTCAACGCAATGGTTCATGGAGAGAGAAGAAGTGAGAGAAGGGTGGGCTCGTCCAAGGGCATCAAGGTCGATCCATTTGTCAGCGAGTTCGATATGGGGCTGGCTCAACCCCTGTCCCGGTCGGTGCGGCTCAATGGCTTCGCGACCTGTTTGCGGCTTGAGCAGGTTTACTGGGATATCTTGAGCGAAATGGCCAGGGTCAATAGCTGTTCGGTCAGTGCGTTGCTGTCTCACCTTGATCGTGAGGTCCATTTGCGCCACGGCGGGGTGAAGAACTTCAGCGGTCTGGTGCGGGTGATCTGTGTTGTACACAGCCTTAAAGAAGCGGGATGCGCCACCAGGGTCGAGTCCCGGCAATGAAAACGCAGCATGTCGATCTGTGCAGTCTTACGGCTGCACAGGTCGCATTTAATGGATATAATCTCGCCCTTTGCCGCAATACCCAGCGTGCGCGGTAGCAATCTGATCGCCGAGACACCCCCAATGCCGATGTACGATTACCAATGTGCTTCCTGTGGTCATCAGTTGGAAGCCATTCAAAAGATCAGCGCGCCGCCGCTGGTAGACTGCCCTGCATGTCAGGCGCCAGAGCTCAAGAAGATGTTGTCGATGCCGGGTTTCCGTCTAAGCGGCAATGGCTGGTACGAGACCGATTTCAAGACCGGCTCGAAGAAGAATCTGGCCGGCGGCGATAAAGCTGATTAGGGTTTTGCCCTGAACTGAATCACACACGCGAGCGCTTGCACCATCGGTCAGCCGATATGCGCAAGGTCTCCAACCGAATTTCGAATTACGAGAAGTGAAACCACGACCATGATGCGCAGCCATTATTGCGGCCAACTGAACGAAAGCCTGGAAGGCCAGGAAATTACCCTTTGCGGATGGGTTCACCGTCGCCGTGACCACGGTGGGGTGATTTTCCTCGATATCCGTGATCGTGACGGTCTGGCCCAGGTGGTGTTCGACCCGGATCGCGCTGAATCCTTCGCCGCTGCCGACCGCGTGCGCAGCGAATACGTCGTGAAGATCACCGGCAAGGTGCGCCTGCGTCCGGCCGGTGCGACCAACGCCAACATGGCCTCGGGCATGGTCGAAGTGCTGGGCTATGAACTGGAAGTGCTGAACGAAGCGGAAACCCCGCCGTTCCCGCTGAACGAGTTCTCCGACGTCGGTGAAGAGACCCGTCTGCGCTATCGCTTCCTCGACCTGCGTCGTCCGGAAATGGCCGAAAAGCTGCGTCTGCGCTCGCGCATGACCACCAGCATCCGTCGCTACCTGGACGAGAACGGCTTCCTCGACGTCGAAACGCCGATCCTGACCCGTGCTACCCCGGAAGGCGCCCGTGACTACCTGGTGCCTAGCCGTACCCACGCCGGCTCCTTCTTCGCCTTGCCGCAATCGCCACAGCTGTTCAAGCAACTGCTGATGGTCGCCGGCTTCGACCGTTACTACCAGATCGCCAAATGCTTCCGCGACGAAGACCTGCGTGCCGACCGTCAGCCTGAGTTCACTCAGATCGACATCGAAACCAGCTTCCTCGATGAAAAAGACATCATGGGCCTGACCGAAGGCATGATCCGCAACCTGTTCAAGGAAGTGCTGGATCTGGAATTCGGCGATTTCCCGCACATGACTTTCGAAGAAGCCATGCGTCGCTACGGCTCCGACAAGCCGGACCTGCGTAACCCGCTGGAACTGGTGGACGTTGCCGACCAACTGAAAGACGTTGAATTCAAGGTCTTCAGCGGCCCGGCCAACGATCCGAAATGCCGTGTTACCGCACTGCGCGTACCGGGCGGGGCGAGCATGCCGCGCAGCAAGATCGACGACTACACCAAGTTCGTCGGCATCTACGGTGCCAAGGGCCTGGCGTACATCAAGGTCAACGAGCGCGCCAAGGGCGTCGAAGGCCTGCAGTCGCCAATCGTCAAGAACATCCCTGAAGCCAACCTCAATGTGATCCTCGATCGCGTTGGCGCGGTTGACGGCGACATCGTGTTCTTTGGTGCCGACAAGTTCAAGATCGTCAGCGAAGCCCTGGGCGCGCTGCGGATCAAGCTGGGTCACGACTTCAACCTGCTGACCTGCGAGTGGGCGCCAATGTGGGTCGTCGACTTCCCGATGTTCGAAGAGAACGACGACGGCAGCTTCAGCGCTCTGCACCACCCGTTCACCGCGCCGAAGTGCACCCCGGCAGAGCTGGAAGCCAACCCGGCCACCGCTCTGTCCCGCGCTTACGACATGGTTCTGAACGGCACCGAGCTGGGTGGCGGTTCGATCCGTATCCACCGCAAGGAAATGCAACAGGCCGTATTCCGTCTGCTGGGCATCCAAGAGGCTGAACAGGAAGAGAAGTTCGGCTTCCTGCTCGACGCCCTGAAGTTCGGCGCGCCACCGCACGGTGGTCTGGCCTTCGGTCTGGACCGTCTGGTGATGCTGATGACCGGCGCCCAGTCGATCCGTGAAGTGATCGCCTTCCCGAAAACCCAGAGCGCGGCGGACGTCATGACTCAGGCACCGGGTCAGGTAGATGCCAAGGCTCTGCGCGAATTGCACATTCGTTTGCGCGAAACGCCTAAAGCCGAGTAAGGCTGTCTGAAGGGCGCATCTTCGGATGCGCCTTTTTTTTCAAGGTCAATATTGTTTTGCCGGTCGGCGCCTCAAGGCGTTGCGGCAATGTTCCAAAGAGAATTCGGAGCGAGTTATGGCAGGTCATTCCAAGTGGGCGAACATCAAGCACCGCAAAGAACGTCAGGATGCCAAAAAGGGCAAGATTTTCACCAAGTGGATTCGTGAACTGACCGTTGCTGCTCGTCAGGGTGGTGGTGATCCAGGTTCCAATCCGCGCCTGCGGCTGGCCCTGGACAAGGCGCTGGGCGCGAACATGAGTCGCGACATCATCGACCGCGCCGTTGCTCGCGGTGCCGGCGCAGCCGATACCGACGATATGGTCGAGCTGACCTATGAAGGTTATGGTCCAGGCGGTGTTGCGGTGATGGTCGAGTGCATGACCGACAACCGCAACCGTACCGCGGCGGCCGTGCGCCATGCGTTCAGCAAGTGCGGCGGCAACCTGGGTACCGACGGTTCTGTTGCTTACCTGTTCGAACGCAAGGGTCAGATTTCCTTTGCGGCCGGCGTAGATGAAGATGCGTTGATGGAAGCGGCGATGGAAGCCGATGCCGATGACGTGGTCACCAACGAAGACGGCTCTGTCGATGTATTCACCTCGTTCGCCGGCTTCTATTCGGTGCGTAACGCGCTGGAAGCAGCGGGTTTCAAGGGTGATGACGCGGAAATCGTCATGCTGCCGACTACCAGCGCAGAACTGGATCTGGAAGGTGCCGAGAAAGTCCTCAAGCTGATCGACATGCTTGAAGATCTGGATGACGTGCAGAACGTCTACTCCAACGCGGATATCCCGGAGTCGGTCGCCGCGCAACTCGGTTAAGGCAAGTCCGGCCCCCTGTGGGAGCGGGCTTGCTCGCGAAAGCGGTGTGTCAGTCCAATTTCGGTAACTGATACACCGCC
>NZ_JBSVXG010000160.1:0-13548 GCF_054070595.1 Pseudomonas sp. SDO55104_S430
AGGATGTGATCACAGAGATGGAAACCCTGGAGGAGTGGGTGCCAGCGGAAGAGGTGCATAAGAGAAAGGGCCCGCTCCCACAGGGATTTGTGCCTTCCTTCAGATTATGCGGCGATGAATGAATCGATGGCACCCTATTGCACCACTCGTCATCCAACCGGCACCAACCACCCTGCCCTCCACACCAACTTCAGGTAACCACTCATTTTCTGGAGAGGCTCCCTCCATGAACATCAAACTCACTTCGCTGTTACTGGCCGGATTATTATCCGCTACATCCCTGGCCACCTTCGCCGCCTCCAACGACGGCTCCGATGCAACCGGCACCAAGTCCGGCGCCACCGGCGGTCCGGTCATGCCGCCGGACAACACCCCCTCCGCGCCCTCAGGCGGCAACGCCGGTGACGGTGGTGCCACCGGGTCTTCATCCGGCAGTGCCAGCGGCACCACGGGTTCGGGCACAGGCTCGGGTTCCGGCGCAGGCGGCGGCACGGGCTCTGCGGGTGGGGGTAGCGGTGGCGCAGGCGGCGGGACGGGCAGCTGAACGCGTAAAGGTGGCCGATGGTGAATCTCCGTCGGCCACCTCCATCAGCCGATCACTGTTTCTGCATGACCGGCGGCGGGTTCCACTTGCCGTTCAAGGCATCGGCCTTAGGTCCGTATAGGCGCATGGTCAGGTTGAACGGCCCCTTGGGCGCCGGCAGCCAGTTGGCCTCGAGATCCTTGCCGGGGCTTTCGTTCTGGAAGTAAATGTCCAGCGAACCATCGGCATTGTTCTTGAACGGCATCCAGCTGCTGACCGCAAAACGATTGAGCCCATTGGCGACCTGGAACCCTTCCGGGTCATACAGCGTGATCGACCAAAACGCATTCACCGGCGGTGCTTCGCCCTTGTCGAAATGCAGCACGTATTTGTTCGCGCCATCCAGGGGCTTGCCGTTGGAGTCGCCCATGTTCAGCGGATAAATCGCGTCTTCCGGCAAGTTGGCGCCGAGCCCCACCTGAGCCACGATCGCGCGCTTGAGGTAGTAATTGCCGTAGACCCCCATGGTGTCGGTGTTCATCGACCAGCCATTGACCACCCGCGCCAGGGTCTCCACTTTCCAGTTCATCAGCGCCTGCGCATCTTTCGGTACTGACTCCAGCGCAGCTTTGATCTCCGGATCCAGCGCGTTCATGTCGAACGACTTGCCAGGCTCGATGCCGATCCGCTTGATCTGCGCCAGCATCGGCTGATCGGTGCTGTGGGCTGGATGCATTTTCAGCAGCTCCGCGGCGTAAGCGAAGTAGTTGGCCGCCGACATGGTATCGACCTGAATCTTCGGCGGCGTCTTCATGTCCACCGCCGGATCGATCTTGACGCTCACCGGCTCAGCCGCCTTGCCCAGCCGCGACAGCGGGGTCACGGTGTAGCCGGCCTGGATCTTGTGCACCGCCGCATAATCGGCCGCGCCATCGGTCTTGGTACGGCCGATGATCCAGACATAAGACGTCGGCGCCGGCAGATGCTGCAGTCCGGCCGGCACGGTTCCCGTCCAGCCCGGCGGCGTCACCAGAAACTGCGCAGCCTCGGTGCCCGTGGTGCGCCAACCCGGCGAGGCGAACACGTCGCTCCACATATCCAGCATCGGCAACAGATAGAAACGCCCGGCCGTGTCCGGTGCGGCAATGACCAGCGGCTCCTTGGTCAAATCGAGCCAGGCAATGGAGTACAACGTGTCGAAGTTCGAGCGCACCACACCCTTGAAACTCGCTGGCGGATACTCCGGCACGCTCACGAACATGTTCATCGGGCCTTTGCCGAATTCCTTGCCCGGTTCGATGTTGGTGAACTGTTTGCGGGTGATGTCCATGGTCAGCAACGGATAGAAATACACATAGGCATCCACGCCAATGGCATGGGCCTGTTCGGATGTGAGTTTCGATTGAGCCTGGGCGGCGAGCGGAAGCATGGCTGAAGCGGCAACGGTCAGAGCAACGGCTGTCAATGCTTGAGTAATCAACATATTGGCGATCGTCCGTACGTAGGGGAGATCTGCCGGGTTCGGCAGAGCTAACAGAACTCTAGACGATCGCTTGGATCCGTTTTGACAGGCGGACAGCCGGCTCGCCGGGGGTGTTTCACGCCAGAAACACCCCGCTGATGGATGCCCGTCGGCTACGGCTGACGCTGTCCGGTGACCACCATCGTTGCTTCGCCTCCGGGCAGTTGCAAGGCAGGCAAATTCGACGGTTTGTTCAACTGCTGCAAGACCGGCGTGTCGTAACCGTAAACATCCGGTTTAAACGCCACCCGCCCCTCGTTGCTCATATCCACCGTCCAGTACGCCAGCAACACCGGCACCCTGACCGGCAGCTTGATGTTTTCGGTGCGGCCGTTGGCTAGCTGCTTGGCAATCCCTTCACTGTTCCAGCGCACCGGATCGTTGAACAGCAACTCGACCAGCTCCAGCGGATTCTCCACGCGGATGCAGCCGGAGCTGGTGGCGCGCATGGACTTGGCAAACAGCTCGCGGTGCGGCGTGTCGTGCAGGTAAATCGCGTAGTCGTTGGGGAAACGGATGACCACCCGGCCCAGGGAGTTTTCCGGGCCGGCATCCTGGCGCAGGGTCAGGCCGCGGGCGTTGGACCAGTCGACGGTGGACGGATCGAGCACATTGCCCGCCTTGTCGAGCACCCTGATCCGGTTGGCCGCCAGGTAATCCGGGTTCTGCTGAACCTTGGGCAACATGTCCTTGGTCAGAATCGTCGGTGGCACGGTCCAGGTCGGGTTAAACGTGATGTAGGTGATCTCGGACTGAAACACCGGCGTACTGCGGAACGGTTTGCCCACCTGCACCCGGGCGCGCCAGATCGGCTCTCCGTCGCGGTAGAACGCCACCTTATAACCGGCGATATCGACCACAACGAAGGTGCCCTGCAGCTTGTACAGCAACCAGCGCGCGCGCTCGAGGTTGACCCGGACCTGATCGATCCGCGCCTCGACCGGCACGTTCAGCGCCGCCAATGTCGCCGCCCCGGCCACGCCATCGGCGCCCAGGTACTGCTCGGCCTGATATTTCTTCACCGCCGCAATGACCTTGTCGTCGTAAACGTTGCGTTTACTCGCATGGGGCTCCAGATAACCACCGGCCACCAGGCGCGCGCGCAACTGTGCAACCGACGCACCTTCCATCCCCGGTTTGAGCGACTGCCCCTCGGTGACCTTCGGCCAGCCACCGACATCGCGGACCTGCCGCAACTTCGCCAAGGCCTCGCGCATGCTGCCGTACACCGCCTCCTGGGGGGGCGCCTGAGCGAAGGCGCGGTCGACATCGTGCTCGTCGAGGGCAACAAAGAAACTGTTCACATCCTCACGGGGATCGACGCCAACCGGGTCGAAGTTCCAGTGGAAATCCAGCCGGGCCGGATCGACCTTGCCCCGCCGTAATTGCAGCAGCGCGGTGATATAGGTGCGGGTCAGGGCGATATCGAACGCCGCCGATTGCGCGGGAGTGGGCGCATTGGCCTGCAGCAGCATTTGCGCCTCGGCCAGCTCGGCTCCGCGGAAATCCGCAGGGTTCAAGCCGTCGGCCTCAGTGCCGTTCAAACCCTTGAGTAGCTGCGCTATATCACGTCCATCGGCCCAGGCGGCGCGATAATTACGGTGAGCGTAAAAGTCCAGAACGACGCGATTGATGTCCGCTCGTTGATGCTTGCGCGAAGTGATCAGGGGCGGAAAGGCCGATTGCAACGGTTCGAGCATCGCTTGAATGCCCTGCCCAACCACGTTGTCAGGCGCCGCAGACCTTTCGGAGGTTTGCGGAGATACCGGCACGATCGGCGAAGTTTCGCCGAGCGCAGTGCCGCTGATCAGAAAGACCATAAACAAACCGCGGCTTATGACGAATAACCTTGTTAATTGCCCCATGGATAATCCCTAATCTCCCGCAAATCAAAAAGCTAGCGTTCAAACCGCTGCTAGACTCGACATATTCCTGATGAGATTTACATATGGCGCTACATCGCTTTGGCTTGCAACTCACAGCGCTGCTGTTGACGTCGACCTTCATCACTACAGCCTACGCCGAAACGCTTGAGGCCGCGCTCGCCAAAGCCGCCCCAAATGCAAATGCCAAGGTCATCGCCCTGGCCGTTCGCGCAACACAATGCTCTCGCGCACAAAGCGCAGTTCCGGCACAAAGATTAGCAGTCATCGATTACTCCCTGCCTTCGACCGAGCAGCGGCTGTGGGTGTTCGATCTGAAGAAACGCAAACTGTTGTTCCACGAACTCGTCGCCCATGGCCGCAACAGCGGCGAAAACATGGCCACCCTGTTCTCCAACCAGAACGAAAGCTTCGCCACCAGCATCGGTCTGTTCCGCACCCAGGAAAGCTATCGCGGCTCCAACGGCTACTCCCTGCGCATGGAAGGCCTGGAACCGGGCTTCAACGATAACGCCTTCGATCGGGCAATCGTCATTCACGGCGCACCGTACGTCAGCCCGGTCCTGGCCCGCGCCAACGGCCGCATCGGCCGAAGCCTGGGCTGCCCGGCCGTGCGCCCGGCCATCGCGCACAAGCTGATCGACTCGATGAAGGATGGGCAACTGCTGTTCTCCTACTACCCTGACCAGCGCTGGCTGAAGACCTCTTCCTACATTAACTGTGGGAGCGGCACCGTGGCGTCGTCGGAGAAGACTACAAAGCGCCAGTAAGGCGCTTCCAGAATCCGGCTTGCGTGGTGATGATGGGGATGTGTTTCACTACAGCCCCCCTCTCACCAAAGCCGAACAACAATGAAGAAAATCTACAGCAGCATGATGCTCAGCGGCCTCTTCGCCCTTTCGATGAGCGCCCAGGCACAGGACAGCGCTTCCCATCTGGACAAGGTCCTGCAACAAGGCCAACTCCGCGTCTGCACCACCGGCGACTACAAGCCCTACACCTTCAAGGCCGAAAACGGCGAATACTCCGGCATCGACATCGCCATGGCCCGCTCGCTGGCCGACAGCCTCGGCGTCAAAGTCGAATGGGTGCCCACCACCTGGAAAACCCTGATGCCCGACATGCTCGCCGGCAAATGCGACATCGGCATGGGCGGCATCTCCGTTACCCTCGAACGGCAGAAAAGAGCCTTCTTCAGCACCACCCTCGACGTCGACGGCAAAATCCCGCTGGTGCGCTGCGAGGACCAGTCCAAATACCAGAGCATCGAACAGATCAACCAACCCACCGTGCGCCTGGTGGAACCGGCCGGCGGCACCAACGAAGCCTTCGTCCATGCCTTCCTGCCCAAGGCGCAATTGCAGCTGCACGACAACGTCACCATCTTCGAGCAGCTGCTGGAGAAAAAGGCGGACGTGATGATCACCGACGCTTCCGAGGCGCTGTATCAACAGAAGCTGAAACCGGGGCTGTGTGCGGTCAACCCGACGCAATACATGCAGTACGGCGAGAAGGCGTACCTGCTGCCGCGGGATGACATGACCTGGAAGTTGTATGTGGATCAGTGGCTGCATCTGGCCAAGGTCACTGGCACCTATCAAAAGGTACTGGGTGAGTGGATCGCCACCCCGAAATAACTCGCCCCCTGTAGCAGTTGGCGAAGCCTGCGTCCGACTGCGAAGCAGTCTCCCCTCCTGAAACGCAAACGGTGGAAATCACTCCACCGTTTGCGTCATCGATCAATCGTCATGCAACAGAGCCGAACCGTACTCGCCATAACTGCTGCCAAGCGCACTGCCGTGGAAGTTCAGCGTGTTGGGATTGGTGTTGGTGGGCCCCGGGCCGAATCCACTGGGCACTACCGAGTCAGCCGAATAATCGTGATGGGGGCTGACGCTGGAGCACGCGCTCAACAGCACGACACCGCTGATCAGGGCGGCTTTTAGGAGGTTTGAAGTCATTTTTATTGCTCCTGAGGCTAGAGGCGTGGTGGTTGGGATGGTGTCTTCATCCTAGATTGGGGAACGAGTGGGGATTGTGAAACTTGGCAGGGTGACAGCTTTGGTTCAGCTTTCGTTTCAGGGGGGTGGTAATCCAGCACCAGAGCAATGTGTGCTCATGGCGAGTCCTTAAGTTGCAGGTAAGGCCCTGCGCTCGTCTTTGCCGAGCGTAGGCTGGCGCAGGATCCAGTTCTGGTGATGGTGTTAAAGCGCTGACAGTCATGCGATTTGTTCCACCTCAACTTGTCGCAAGCGTATGGCCTGTTCCAATTCGGGGGAGCGTTGAGCCCATTGTTCGGGAGGCAAGGGTTTGGACCATTCGATGATGGCTGGATCGGTCAGGTCAGGCGGATGCGACAGCTTCAAGTTCTGCAATTTCTCCGCGAAATATGTGCCCAGGATGGCAATGCAGAATATTCCCCAGACGACGCCTATCAGGTCCCCCTTACGCAAGTCCGTGATGATCGAACCGATTTGCGTTTCCTCGAAAGGGGCAATACCTAACTGGCTATCAGGCACAGCATCCGGACCAATTTCCATGTAGCTGCGCATGCACTCCCACAACGCCATGGCCGTGGTTCCACCACCACAGTTAAAACCCATCGAATAATGCTTGTTGTCGTCTTTGGCCTGCTGATCAGGGTTTTCGAAGCCAATAATCAACAAGCCCATGGTGGCTTTACCCGCCTGGCTCACCGATGAGTGTTGAGTCGCCGCAGCCGTCACGTTTTCCCAGGGTACGATCCAGTACTCGCCATCCGCTTGCGGCACGCACACCTCACGGCGTTGGCGGTTGAAGCGCACTGGTGAAGGCACCTCGCGAAATAGGCCGTAGATAACAAACAAGGTAGGAATGCCTAATATGATTAATCCGCCTCCCCAGATGAGAGGATCAGGATTTATGTAATTCATAAGTGCAAATAGCAATGCCATTACCCAGATCATCATTACGCTCGAACCAATGCTGTAATTACCGATATCGAGGTACACCTCATTCTTGCGCCAGATAATGTTGAGTACATCGCAGGGATCTTCACCAGAGGGAATGGGCAATGGCGCCAAGTAGTCATTGCGCGAAAATATCCGTTTTTTCGTCGTGCCTGCCGGTGGTGTGCTCATGGCTTGTCCTTAAGTTGCAGGTAAACGGCCCCAGGCTCGTCTTTGCCGAGCGCGGGAACCGGCGCGCGATCCAGTTTCGGTAACGGTTTGATAGTTCGGACATTCATGCAACTTGCTCCAGCTCAACCTTTCGCAGGCAGATGGCCTGTTCCAACTCAGGGGAGCGTTGAACCCATTGTTCGGAAGGCAAGGGTTTGGACCATTCGATGATGGCTGGATCGGTCAGGTCAGGCGGATGCGACAGCTTCAAGTTCTGCAATTTCTCCGCGAAATATGTGCCCAGGATGGCAATGCAGAATATTCCCCAGACGACGCCTATCAGGTCCCCCTTACGCAAGTCCGTGATGATCGAACCGATTTGCGTTTCCTCGAAAGGGGCAATACCTAACTGGCTATCAGGCACAGCATCCGGACCAATTTCCATGTAGCTGCGCATGCACTCCCACAACGCCATGGCCGTGGTCCCACCACCACAGTTAAAGCCTATAGAAAAATGTTTGTTGTCGTCCTTGGCGTGCGGATCAGGGTTCTCAAATCCAATAATCAACAACCCCGTGGTGGCTTTACCCGCCTGACTGACCGACGAGTGCTGCGTCGCCGCTGCCGTCACGTTTTCCCAGGGTACGATCCAGTACTCGCCATCCGCTTGCGGCACGCACACCTCGCGGCGTTGGCGATTGAAGCGCACCGGCAAGGGCACCTCACGGAACAAGCCAACGATCAAGAGCAAGATTGGAATGCCAGTAATACAAGCACCCAGGATCAGCAAGTCAGGGTCGCTCAAGCCATATCCCAGTCCTAAAAACAGCATCACCATTGACCATATCGCCATCACCGCCGAACCGACGCTGTAATAACCAATATCGAGAAACACCTCGTTCTTGCGCCAGATGATGTTCAGTACATCGCAAGGTTTTTCACCAGTGGGGATGGGCAATGGTGCCAAGTAGTCATTGCGCGAAAATATCCTTTTTTTTGTCGTGCCTGCCGGTCGCGTGCTCATGGCTTTTCCTTGGGTTGCAGGTAAACGGCCCCAGGCTCGTCTTTGCCGAGCGCATAGCGTGGCGCACGATCCAGTTCCGGTGTCGGGTCATCCCGCAGGGCAATCACGCCCGAACTGTCATTCAGGGTAAAAGCCAATCCCCGTTCACCGCCGATAAAGTTCCTTGCGCCCAACATTGCGGTCAATGGCGTGCGATAACGCAAACGAAGGGAGACTGTGCGGGGTTTTGAGCCAAGAACATTCGGCACGGTGCTGAACAGTCCGCTCAGGCGCAAACCTTGGCCTTCGTTGACCGGTATCCAGCGACAGTTGCTGCTGGACAGCCAATGCAGTGCCATGTTTCGCCAAGGGCGAGGTGGCTGGACGATAGTGGCCCGGCTGTTTTTGATCAAATATCGGTATTCCTGGGTATCGACGGGATCACCGATCAGGCTCAGTTCCAGGTAGGCGTTGCGGGGTTCCGCTCCGGGCAAGTCGATGGTCAGGCTATCAATGGAACTCACGGAAGATAGCCCGGAGGGCCCATTGGAACTGCCCATCACCGAACTGCTCTTCATGCTGACCCTAGGTGTAAACAGGAAGCCGTACAGTCGGTTGAGTTCATCGTGTTGAGCCTTGGCTGGGATAGGATCGAGATCGTTTGCTCGCCCTTTTGACCAGCAGCAAAAATTGAGGAAGTTTTGCAGCGGGGTTTGCTGAAAGAACCAGGTGATTAAATACAGAACACCCAAACCGGCGATGAGCCAGTTCAGCGGGCCCATACCCAGTGAATAGCGCAAGATGGCGGTCTCGACCTCCACCAACCCTGCCAAGGCCCTGCCGGTTTGGACGACTCCCAGGAGTGCCTGAGCACCATAAGCCGTTACCTGACCAGCAACCACTGATTGGCGCATTTCCAGCCATGGATCGACCCTTGTCTGTGCACTTTCCAATTGCGTTTGCAAAGACTTGAATTCTTTCAGTGCTGCGGAAGTTGATAATCCACCAATAGCCGCGCCAAACATTGTGAGAGTTGGAAACATGGCCTTCCCTTTACCAAATTTCTGTATATCGAGCCCCTTCCTCACCTGACTATCAATCACCGCCGTCAGCGCCGCCGCGGCATACAACGATGCGGAAACCGCGTCATTGACACGCTGACTATCCATGCCCTCCCCGACTCCTACCTGACTTAAAAAATTACTCGCGTTAACGGCGTTCAACAGCAGGGCCGCAAGTGGTACGACGCCACCGCTGTTGGTCACGAAGGGCGAGTTCACAATGTTCATCACGTGCCCCGCGCCAATGGCTTTACCGGTGGCGTTGGCCCATTGATTCAGCCCTTCGGCTTTGTGTCCCAGCAACACCCAAACCTGTCGCCCGCCTATGTTCAAAGCTTCCATACGCGTATCGCTGCCCAGGCGCGCAGTGACGAAAATACCGAGCCATGCACTGCTGAAGGACTTCTCGCCTTTGAGCAACAGCAACGAAGCCGCCAGACGGTTGACCAGTAAGCTCCAAGGGCTATCGGCGTCTCGGGCCATGGCTGCGAGGTCATCCAGAATCGGTGCTGTCAGTGGCTTAAGTGCCTGATAGGTCGCGACGATGTTCTCGGACGCCAGTGCTGCCATCAGCTCACCAATGCGAGTGGTGTTGTTGATGCCGGCATCGAGAGAAGGCGTCCAGGCACGAAACAGATGCGTCAGCGCGCCACCGTCGGCTGCCCGCACATAGTCAGCGTATTGTTCGGCACCCCGGGTGCGGATGCATTGAGCGGTCAAACAACCAGTGGCCAGTTCGGTCAACCAGTGCCGTGTGTCCAGATCGTGGTAATCGACAAACCAGGTGCCGTTGACGGAACGTTTGAGATACACGTCCCGATCTCTGAACAGCACCTCATGACGTTGTTCGATCTCCTGGAAATGCGAAGGTGCGGTGATGTCGAGCCATGTGTTCATCGCCTTCAGGTCAATGTATTCGCTCACTTTGGCACTGAGTAAATCGTTGTCGAGATTGGCCTTCTTTTCGGCGCGGTACTCGCGCACCACAAACTCCGCTTCGGTGTACAAATCCGCCGGAATGAAAGCCCGTACGGGCGCAACGATAGTGGCAATACGCGCATCCCGAGCGCTGGCTTGAGCATGGGTAGGCTGACCACCATGCTGACGGGCTTGGGTTTCGACCTTGAGCTGCTCATCCAGCTTGCGCTGTGTATCGAGCATGATCCGCCCCTGATCAGGCGTGAGGTTGATGTTGCGATCCTTGTAGCGGTAGCTCAGAGTGCCCGCCAATTCGGCCCCGTCTTCGCTGACCAGACTGCGCACAAATCCGCCGATGCTCAGGCGCAGATTGTTATCGCCGACCCATTCTTCATGACGCGCCTCGACCAACTCCTGTTCATGGTTGATATCCCGCAGCACACCCAAATCATCATCGAGCGCAGCAAACACCGCATACAGCGGCCCAGCCTGACGCTTGGCTGCGTCCAGCCAGCCTTGAGTGGCATCCACTTCCCATGGACTGGCGCTCCAGGTCCCCGGCTCAATCGGCGGTGACTCGGGGGATTGACCAGCGGCCGCGTTTTCACGCTCGCGCAGAAACTCCGAGCTGGCGGTGTAGGCCTTGATGTTTTCCGATGTGGGGTTGGCATACAGCACCTTGCCCAGTGCTTCCATGCCCTGGCGGTAGGCGGCACCGTTGCGTTGGTAATCGTGGGCCAGGGCGGCCTCACGTACCTTGGGCATGAGTTCGGCGACCAGCTCCAGCGCCTTGTCGAGCGGTGGGCAGTGTTTGGCTGAAAGGCGATCGGCGACCTCGGTGAGTTGGATCGGGCGCATGCGCTTGCCGCGTTCATCGGCGTTTTCAAGACGCTCGCAGGCGTCCTGAGCCAACGGCATTTCGCTGTAGAGCATCCAGGCATCGTGACACTTGTTCAGGGCAATCCCGGCCATTTCTCCGATGGGGATGGCGGCGTGGGATTGTGTCAGCGGTTGTTCGAGCAACAGGCCGTCAGCGGCCACGGCATAACGTTTGAGCGGGCCTTCGACATGCCACAGATAAACGTACCCTCCACGCAATCGGCGCAGTGCCATCGGATGGCTTTGGGTCGGGCTGGGAGGCTGGAAATCCGCGTGTTCGGCGGCCTGTTCGGCCATCGCGTAGCGGCCGGGAACGACGAAGATCTCCGCTTGCCGGGCCGGGCATGTGCTGACCGGGCTCGACAGGTCTTCGCTGCCAAACCGTTTTTTTGCGGCGTGATCAGCCTTAGCGAGATTGCGAATTTTATCGAGAGTAGTGAGGGTCATTAAAAAGACTCCTTGTCAGTCAGCACCCAATTGCGTTGCAGTTCCACCAACAAGGCATCCAAGCGTTGTTCGGCGTTGAGGGTTTGTTGTTGGAGAATTTCGCGGTATGCCTGATGTTCGGGAGCCTGTGGAAATGCGGTGCCGTACTCCGCAACCAACGCTGCCCAGCGCGCAATATCGTAGGGCGCTGAATACCCGTAAAGCGCAGCGCCCTCGCGGCAAGAGCCTGCCCATTGCTGCTGTTCAGCGTCGGAAAGCCCGGCCAGAGGCTCGGGAAAGTAGGTGCGTACGTGTTCCAGCAGTTGCTGGTCGAACGCTTCCAGCTTTCCATGGTTGATCTGTTGAAGCTGTTGCTCATCCAGATACAGCCAAGGACGCTCTGCGTATTGCTGCGTGTTTTGCCGATCCTGTTCACGGACGATCCACTGCTCACCCTGATCATCTTTCGCTGGCAGTCGCACGCGGCTGATCGGTCCCATCATGCGATCTCGCTCGGCCGAACTCAGGGCCGGCAGCCAATGACGCATGACACGCGGGTCGTAGTATCGAAACAGCAATGAAGCACCGCCGCTGACTCGCGCATGGAGCAGGCTGCGCAGATATTCAGCCAGCTCCAGCATGGGCGCGTCGCTCTCGAGCATCACCCCGGCATCGTGTTGCCAGTGGTCCATGAAAGCTTTTTCGAGTGGGCTGTCGGCACGCAGGACGACCAGAGCAGGACCCACATCGAACAACGCTCGATAGGGAGTTCCGTGATAGAGCCATTCGATCGTCGGGCTGCTATCCAGTCGGTATAAACGGGTCGGCAAGCTATCGATGCTGGCGCCGTCCAGAAGCAAATAACGTGAGATACCATGAGTCATTTCGCGGCTCCCAGCTTCTGACAGACTTCACACACCGGCTGAGCCGATGTGGCTGCCTTCTGCAGTGCCTGACGCAAGGCAGGAAGGAGCAAATCACCCGCCTTATCCGCATCCGCCTCCTTCAGCGGCCCCGGCAAAAGCGGTGCCGCCCCCGTACCAACCCCCGGGCTTCCGCCAGAGTTGAGCTTGATTAGCGGCCCGCTGATGGTCACGCCGCCGGCATCGATCTTGATGAAGCTGCCGCCCCCCACCAGCGTCATCTCCGAGCCAGCCTCGAGCACCAGCTTCATGCCGCTTTTCAGATGGATTTCCCGACCAGCCTCGACGAGCTGCCCGGTGCCGATCCTGACGTGCTGGTTGGCACCCACCGTCAGGTGATCATCGGCACGGGCCTCTGCTTTGCGGTCCGCATGAACCGTGCGGTGTTCCTCGGCCCCGAACTCGCTGTAGCTGTTCTGCTCGACGGTGTCGTGCCGCTCGTTGCCGACGCGAATCTTCTGGTCGCGTTCGATGTTCTCGTCCCAGTCGCGCTGGGCGTGCAGGAAGATCTGTTCCTGGCCTTTCTTGTCTTCGATGCGCAGTTCGTTGGAACCGCCACCGCCCGGCGAGCTGAGGGTCTTGAACACGCTGCGGGTCTTGTTCGCCGGCAGCGGGTACGGCACCGGATGTTCCTTGTGGTACAGGCAGCCGCTGATCAAGGGTTGATCGGGGTCGCCTTCGAGGAAGGTGACCAGCACTTCCATGCCGATCCGCGGGATGGCGATGCCGCCGTAGCGGGCCCCGGCCCAGTCCGAGGAGACGCGCAGCCAGCAGCTGCTTTTGTCGTCGCCCTGGCCTTCACGGTCCCAGTGGAACTGCACCTTGACTCGGCCGTACTCGTCGCAATGGATTTCCTCGCCCTGCGGGCCGGTGACCACGGCAGTCTGGCTGCCGAGAACCCGTGGTTTGGGATGTCGCAGTGGCGGGCGGTAGTGTGCATCCCACGGCGTGGCCTTGAAGCGGTTGCGATAGCCCTGAGTTAACCCATCCTTCAATGTGCTGAAGTCGCTGGTCACCGACTCCTCCAGCACTTGCGGCTGTTCGCCTTCATGAGTGACTTCGGTGAGCAGCCAAAGGTCGTTCCACTTGCCGTTCGGGTGCTCGGTCAGGGAGAGAAAGTGTCCGCTGACCAGCAACGGCTGATCGCTCTCACCTTCGGCGAGCCGGAAGTCGCTACGATGGCGTTCGAGGGCGCGTTTGGCCAGGTGCCGGCCCCGCTCGCGGTCAACGAAACGCCCCGGGTAGTCGTAGTCTTCGAGGTCGGGCCGCGCGTCGATACGGTTTTCACTTTCGAGGGTGATGCGCGGAATTT
>NZ_JBSVXG010000161.1:0-13494 GCF_054070595.1 Pseudomonas sp. SDO55104_S430
GTGTCTGTAGGAGCGAGGCTTGCCCGCGAAGGGGCCAGACCAGTCAAAACTGCGCGTAAATCGAACACCCGCACCAAAACCCGCCATCTTTTGGCGCGTCGCTCACAGATAAATGGCCTCTTCAAAGGTCGGGTACAATCGCTGCCATGACCACCCGTCACCCCGTGCCTTGGGTGACACTCTTCCCGGGTTGCCCGCAGCCCTGTTCCCACAAGTGATACCGATCTGCTCACACCCCTCGCAGAAGGTCACTTTCCAGCATTGATAGCACTTATATCCCTTACTCGCCGCGAGTCATATTCAGACACGTGCGACGTCGTTTTCAGGAGTTATTGAATGCCTATTCAATTTTAGGCATGGCAATTGCTCTGTCATTACAAAGCCCGTCTCCCTCGCGAGAACGATGGCAATAAAAAGAGCCTGCGCCTGAGGCCATCATTTGCTTGTGTGAGGAGATACCGCGATGACGTCGTTCAACTCCGGGGCCCAACCCCAGAACCGTGCGCCTCAATCCATCGGCTTTCTGCTGCTGGACAATTTCACGCTGATTTCCCTGGCTTCCGCAGTCGAACCGCTGCGCATGGCCAACCAGTTGTCCGGTCGCGAGTTGTATCGCTGGACCACCCTCACAGTCGACGGCGGCCAGGTCTGGGCCAGTGACGGCCTGCAAATCACCCCCGATGCCTCGATGCACAAAGCCCCGCCGATGGACACCGTGATCGTCTGCGGCGGTATCGGTATCCAGCGCACTGTTACCCGCGAACACGTGTCATGGCTGCAAAGCCAGGCGCGCCAGTCCCGTCGCCTGGGCGCGGTCTGCACCGGCAGCTGGGCCCTGGCCTGCGCCGGCCTGCTCGACGGTTTCGATTGCAGCGTGCACTGGGAATGTCTGGCGGCGATGCAGGAAGCGTTTCCACGGGTGGCCATGAGTACCCGTCTGTTCACCCTCGACCGTAACCGTTTCACCAGCTCCGGCGGTACCGCGCCGCTGGACATGATGCTGCACCTGATCAGCCGCGATCACGGCCGTGAACTGTCCGCTGCGATCTCGGAGATGTTCGTCTACGAGCGCATCCGCAACGAACAGGATCACCAGCGCGTACCGCTCAAGCACATGCTGGGCACCAATCAGCCGAAGCTGCAGGAAATCGTCGCGCTGATGGAGGCCAACCTCGAAGAGCCGATCGACCTGGATGAACTGGCGGTGTACGTCTCGGTGTCCCGTCGTCAGCTCGAGCGCCTGTTCCAGAAATACCTGCACTGCTCGCCGTCGCGTTACTACCTCAAGTTGCGCCTGATTCGCGCGCGGCAGCTGCTCAAGCAGACGCCGATGTCGATCATCGAAGTGGCGTCGGTCTGCGGTTTCGTCTCCACGCCGCACTTCTCCAAGTGCTACCGCGAATACTTCGGCATTCCGCCGCGTGACGAGCGCGTAGGCTCCAACACAACGCAGCAAGTGGCGATGATGCCGCTGCCGCAGGCTCTGGTGCTGTCGCCGTTGTCCGGGCCTTTGTCGGCGCTGAGCCAGGCGCGCAATGAGTCGACGTTTGCCAGCGTAAGGCTGTAAACCCAGACGTCTTCATCGCGGGCAAGCCCGCTCCCACAGGGTTCTCGGTTGGATTGCAAATGTGTGATCCAACCGAAATCCTTGTGGGAGCGGGCTTGCCCGCGATTGTTTTTAGCGGCCGGAATGACTCTGCTGGTACTCGGCCAATGCCGGCAGCAACTGCTTGTCGATGGCCTGGCGCACGGCCGGCAGGATGGTGGCGCTGCTGGTGTACATCTGCTTGACCATGGTGCGCAGCACGATGGCCCGCTCGTTGTTCAAACCGCGTACCGCGTACTCACAGGCCTGCTCGGCGGTCGCACCGTTCGGCACTTGAAAGCCCAATGCAATCAGGTGGCCCAAGAGGTCTTCCTGGTCTATCAAATCGGCGTGCATCATGGCGCTAATCCTTCTTCTGGGAACGGGTCTGGCTCGATTCTGGTAGTGGCATGCAGTGGCATCAAGGGCGATTTGTCGCAATGTCATAACTGACTATGAGCACGTCGTTTTCGGGCATCTTTGCGGCAAAAGGAGTGGGCACACTGGACTCAGCTCGCTTCACGAAGGTTTGGTCACCCTAGCGCGGCAGCTCCTCAACAGTACCCTCTGCCTCGGTCATGTCACGGCTTGATCGGGGCTTTTTTTTGTCTGTGAATCCTGGAATTTATGGTGCTTGTCCAGACGCCTTCGCGGGCAAGCCTCGCTCCTACAGGGGCGGGGGGTGGTCACAGATTTTGTGTACGACGCCAAACCTGTGGGAGCGAGGCTTGCCCGCGAAGAACGATGACGCGGTCTACCGCTGCAACACCAGAATCCGCGACAACAACTCATCCCGGTCGATGTAGCAGCCCTGAAAATGCCGCGCCCCGGTCGCCGGATCGAAGGCGTTACGGGCATGCAGGGTACGGCGGTTATCGAAGCACCACAGCTCTCCCGGATTGAGCCTCTGCATCACACGGAAGCGATCCTCGCGGGTCATGGCGATGAAGCGGCGATAGGCGCGATAGAGCTTGGGCATCTGCTCCACCGAGGCATCGAACGGGCCGCGCAGGAAGTTTGCCATGCGGATTTCCGACACTTGTCCCAGGGCATCCAGGGCGATGATCGGCGCGAGGCAACGATAGTCGCTGTGGCGGTCCTTGTTGCGGAACTCCACGGGAATCTCGCACAGGCTTTTGAACGACTCCGGGTCTTCCCGGCGCAAGGCGTCGGCGATGGCAAAACCGTCGACGAAAATGCTCTCGCCACCCTCGGCGTCATTGACCAGGCAATGCAGGAATTGCAGACCCGGTTGCAGTTCGCGGGTCGGCAGGTCGGTGTGCAGTGGCAGGTTGAAAGCGGTGTAGGCGTTGCTGTCCGCATCGGCCTTGGATTGCACGTTGAACAGCACGCCGAAATTGCTCTCGCGGATGAACGAAATGCGTTGGGCGATCAGCTTCAGCGAGCCGGGCACGGTGGGCACGCCGCGCACCTGGGAAAGCCCGGTATCGCGCACGGCCAGCAGCCATTGCAGCAGGACATCGTTGTCGGTCATCAGCGCCTGGTATTCGAACACCGGCAGCGTCAGGTCGCTGTGCCACAGTTTCGCCCTGGGCTTGCCGGCCAGGCGCTTGGCGCGGGATTCGTCGTCATAGGCGTGGGCCCGCAGCCAGCCGGGGTCGAAGCGGCTGAGGTGGCCGTCCTGCCACTGGATGCTCAGGCAGCCTTCACCGTCGACGCTGCATTGTTCCGGCAGCAGGTTGTCCGGAACGTCGACGATTTCCAGCACCTGCTCGCGGGTCACGGTGTAGACGCATTGCGGGCACGGGCAGTTGTCCCGCAGCCATTGATGGTGGAAGGGGCTGACCCGTTGGTCGGCCCACTTCACCAGAACACGATCCGCCATCGCCTGCACGCCTGTCAGCGCGCTGATCAACGGATACGTACGAAAATCGGCTAAAGCGGCGGCGGTGTTCATGCAATCTCCTTGTTATTTTTTTGGGGGTAATGCGATCACTCGTCCAACGTACGCGGGGGCCGGCAGATCGGCCTGATCGGCGACAATGGCTTGCAGTTTGCCCAGGGTCAATTCGCTGAACGGCGTGGAGCGCGGGCCGGCGAGATCGACGTGCGTCAGCATCTGCTCGTTGCCCGACAGCTCCTTGTCGTCGCCCACCAGATGCAGGCTGTGATAGAGGTGCAAGCGCTTGGCGTCATGGCCGATGATCTGCGTGCGCACTTCGACATCGGCGTCGAGCTTCACTTCGTGCAGGTAGTTGAGGTGCAGCTCCAGGGTGAACAGCGAGTTACCGCTGGCTTCGCGGTTGTTGCTGTCCATGCCCAGACGATCCATCAGCGCGTCGGTGGCGTAGCTGAAAATCAGCAGGTAGAAGGCGTCGCGCAGGTGGCCGTTGTAGTCGACCCAGTCGGGGATGATGCGGGTTTGGTAGGTGGTGAGAGCGGGCATGTTTCAGGTTCCGATATGAGTGGTGGCTGAGCTGCCGTCTTCGCGACGGTGCGACGATTCGACAAGCCCGCTCCCACATTGGAATGCATACTCCTGTGGGAGTGGGCTTGCTCGCGAAGAGGCCGGGCCTGCTGTCTGATTACTCGCTGAACGCCATCCCATGCTTCTCTTTAGTGGCCTTCACCGCATCCAGCACCGCCATCAGGCAATCATCACGATAGCGCTCCAGCGCCGAAATGCTGTGTTTGCCCAGCTGATCACTGGTGCCGTCCACCACATCGTCGATCAGCTTGTCAGTCAGCTCAGGAGCCGGCAGGTAAGTCCACGGCAGCTGCAGGGCCGGGCCGAACTGGGCCATGAAGTGACGCATGCCCGCGTCGCCACCGGCCAGGGTGTAGGTCAGGAAGGTGCCCATGAATGACCAGCGCAGACCGGCGCCGAAACGGATCGCGTCATCGATTTCGCCGGTGGTCGCCACACCGTCGTTGACCAGGTGCAGTGCCTCACGCCACAGCGCTTCGAGCAGGCGGTCGGCGATGAAGCCCGGGACTTCCTTGCGCACATGCAGCGGGCGCATCCCCAGGGATTCGTAGACTTGCATCGCCGCCTGCACGGCTTCGGGCGCGGTGTTCTTGCCGCCGACCACTTCCACCAGCGGCAACAGGTAAACCGGGTTGAACGGGTGGCCGACCACGCAGCGTTCCGGGTGGGTGGCGCTCTCGTAGAACTCGCTTGGCAAAAGGCCCGAGGTGCTGGAGCCGATCAGGGCGTTGGGCTTGGCCGCGGCGCTGATTTTGCTGTGCAGGTCCAGTTTCAGCTCAAGGCGCTCGGGGGCGCTTTCCTGGATGAAATCGGCATCGCGCACGCACTCTTCGATGGTGGCGACAAAGCGCAGGCGATCCTGCGAGGCGCCAGGCGCCAGACCCTTTTTCTCCAGCGCACCCCAGGCGTTGGCCACGCGTTTGCGCAGCGCCGCCTCGGCACCGGGCGCCGGGTCCCAGGCCACTACATCCAGACCATGGGCGAGGGCGCGCGCAACCCAGCCGCTGCCGATGACACCGCTGCCCAGGGCGGCGAAGGTTTTGATTTCAGTGATAAAGCTCATGTTGGCGTCCTGGTGAGTTCGATGATCCCTGTAGGAGCGAAGCTTGCTCGCGAAGGCGGTGTCTCAGCCGCAGAGGATCTGGCGAATGTGCCGACCTCTTCGCGGGCAAGCCTCGCTCCTACAGTGGAGAGGGAATGGGGTTAACCGCGCTGTTTCAGGCCCATCTTCTTGCGCCCCTCGGCCGGGGTCAGGACCCGGGCGCCGAGGCGGCTGAGGATTTCGCCGGCGCGTTCGACCAGTTGGCCGTTGGTCGCCAGTACGCCCTTGTCCAGCCACAGGTTGTCTTCCAGGCCGACCCGCACGTTGCCGCCCAGCAGCACCGCTTGCGCCGCCATCGGCATCTGCATGCGACCGATGCCGAAGCCGGCCCAGACCGCGTCGGCCGGTAGGTTGTCGACCATGGCCTTCATGGTGGTGGTGTCAGCCGGCGCGCCCCACGGGATGCCCAGGCACAGCTGGAACAGCGGGTTGTCGAGCAGGCCTTCCTTCATCATCTGCTTGGCGAACCACAGGTGGCCGGTGTCGAAGATTTCAAGCTCGGCTTTCACGCCCAGCTCTTGAATGCGTTTGGCGCCGGCACGCAGCTGCGCCGGAGTGGAGACGTAAATGGTGTCGCCGTCGCCGAAGTTCAGGGTGCCGCAATCGAGGGTGCAGATTTCCGGCAGCAGTGCCTCGACGTGGGCCAGACGGGTCAACGGGCCGACCAGGTCGGTGTTCGGGCCGAATTCCATCGGATTCTCGCCGGCACCGATTTCCAGGTCGCCGCCCATGCCGGCGGTGAGGTTGACGATGATGTCGACGTCAGCCTCGCGGATGCGCTCCATCACTTCGCGGTACAGCGCCACGTCACGGCTGAACTTGCCGGTTTGCGGATCGCGAACGTGGCAATGAACCACGGTGGCGCCGGCCTTCGCGGCTTCCACGGCGGCAGCGGCGATCTGTTTCGGGGTGACCGGCACGTGTGGGCTCTTGGCGGTCGTGTCGCCAGCACCGGTGAGTGCGCAGGTGATGATGACGTCGTGGTTCATGTTCGTGGTTCCTTACAGGCGTGTGCGGTTTGGGTGAAAAGCCGGGCGTAGCGGTGCCGTTCGCAGCCCGCTGGGGCTGCGAATCGGTGGTTCGATGAATGGGATTATTTACTGGTCAGTTGCAGATTTTCAGCGGCCGGTTTGCCGTCGAAAGTGGTCACGCCTTCAAGCCAGCGCTTCTTGTCTTCGGGGTGATCCTTGAGCCATTGCTTGGCCGATTCGAAGGCGTCCTTGTGATCGAGCAGCGGCTGCATCATCCGGCTCTCGTCTTCGGCGGTGAAGGTCAGGTTGGTCAGCAGGCGACCGATGTTCGGGCACTGTTCGGCGTATTTCGGCGCAGTGACAGTCCACACGGTGGCCATGCCTTCGTTCGGGCCCAGGGCGTCATCGCTGCCGGTCAGATAAGTCATCTGCACGTTGACGTTCATCGGGTGCGGCGCCCAGCCGAAGAACACCACGGCTTCCTTGCGGCGCACGGCGCGATCGACGGCGGCGAGCATGCCGGCCTCGCTGGATTCGACCAGCTGGAACTTGCCCAGGCCGAACTGGTTCTTGGCGATCATCGCCTTGATCTGGGTGTTGGCGCCCGAGCCTGGCTCGATGCCGTAGATCTTGCCGCCCAGTTCTTTCTCGAACTTGGCGATGTCAGCGAAGGTCTTCAGGCCCTTGTCGGCCAGGTAAGTCGGCACGGCGAGGGTGGCGCGAGCGTCTTTCAGGCTCGGCGCTTCAAGCACCGTGACCTGATTGGCGTCGACGAACGGAGTGATGGTCTGGGTCATCAGCGGGTTCCAATAGCCCAGGAACAGGTCCAGGCGCTGATCACGGATGCCGGCGAAGATGATTTGCTGGGAAGCACTGGTCTGTTTGGTGTTGTAGCCGAGGCCGTCGAGCAATACCTGGGTCATGGCGCTGGTGGCGATCACGTCGGTCCAGTTCACCACGCCCATGCGCACGTTCTGGCAAGAGGCGGGTTCGGCGGCCATGACGTTGGCGCTCAGCAAAGCGGTACCACTGAGTGCAAGAACACAGCTGCTGATCAGTCGTTTCATTCTCGGGTTCCTCGGCAGTTTCGTTATTGTGGGTCCGGTCGTCTTTGTGCGCCGGTGATGTCACGTTACGCAGCTAATCGGCCATAAAAGCGCACTGCGGCGACCAGCACTTGCACTGCAGCGACCTGTCCTCTTGAATGGCGTTTGCAAGTGGCGTATCAACGTCCTTACGCTCCCGCCGTCTCGCTACCTCCACTCGAGTGCGCGCCATGTCTCAGGATTTCTATTTCTTGTTGATGCCGGGTTTCTCGGCCATTGGATTCATCTCGGCCATCGAGCCGCTGCGGGTCGCCAATCGCTTTCGCGGCGAGCTCTATCGCTGGCATGTATTGAGCGCCGATGGCGGGGCGGTGCTGGCCAGTAACGGCATGTCGGTCAACGCCGATGCAGCGCTGGAGCCATTGAAGAAGGGCGCGACTTTATGGGTGGTCGCCGGCTTCGAACCGCTGAAGTTCGTCACCCCGGCGCTGGAACACTGGCTGCGCCGTCTGGATAACGAAGGCGTGACCTTGGGTGGCATCGACACCGGCAGTGTCGTCCTCGCCGAGGCGGGTTTGATGGAGGGTCATCGCCTGACCCTGCACTGGGAAGCCATCGATGCCTTCAAGGAGTCCTATCCGCAGCTTAGCGTCACCCAGGAGCTGTTCGAGATCGACCGCCGGCGTATCACCTCCGCTGGCGGCACCGCTTCCATCGACCTGATGCTCGATCTGATCGGCCAGGCCCACGGCCCGGACCTGGCGATCCAGGTCAGCGAACAATTCGTACTCGGCCGCATCCGCCCGCGCAAAGACCACCAGCGCATGGAAGTCGCCACGCGATATGGCATCAGCAACAAGAAATTGGTGCATGTGATTGGCGAGATGGAGCAGCACAGTGAGCCGCCGCTGAGCACCCTGGAATTGGCGGAATCGATCAAAGTCACCCGACGGCAGCTCGAGCGTTTGTTCCGTCTGCACCTCAACGACACGCCGAGCAACTTCTACCTGCGCTTGCGGCTTGAAAAGGCCCGGCAATTGTTGCGACAGACGGACATGAGCGTGCTTGAAGTGAGCATTGCGTGCGGGTTCGAATCACCGTCGTATTTCACCCGCAGTTACCGGGCGAAATACGAGCGTTGTCCGCGGGAAGACAGGCGAACCGCGAAAGCCTGATTCACCTGTAGGAGCGAGGCTTGCCCGCGAAGAGGCCAGCACATCCAAAATTAATGTCGCTGGGTACACCGCCTTCGCGGGCAAGCCTCGCTCCTACAGGTATTGTTTACTTCTTCATCAACGCCGAGCAGGCGGTCTTGTAAGCCTCATGCTGATACTTGTTCAGTGTCTCCGGCAGCTCAAAACCATGCTTCTTCGCCTGCGCATTGATGGTCTGCGGCGACAACAGCGTCACCTCGCAATTCTCCAACAACTGAAAAACCCCTTCGATCTTGAACGTCGTCGGCCCACCGGCGAATTCACCCTTCTTGCTGCGCTTCTTGATCGCCATTCGATCTATCGAATTCTCGCGAACAAACGAAGCAACCTGCGCCGCGAAAACCTTCACGTTCGCAGCTTCGTCGTCATCGTCCAGGGCGATTTTCTTGGTAGCCAGCGCGACATGGCTCAGCGTCTGGCCTTCAAGCATGGCCACGGCGATGATCGCTTCGCTGCCTTTGATTTCGATGCCGCAGATTTTCATGTAGATCCCTTTCACCAATGGTTGTGCGCAGCTTACAGCTCTAGCTGATTGGCCGTGATGCCAAATGCCGCGGCAATCTTTTCGCGAGTCGCCTTGCGCGGCTTCGCCACGGTCTCCTGCTGGGCAAAAGCGGGTTGGGAGATGCCCATGCGTTTGGCCACTTCATCCTGCGTAAGGTTCAGGTGTTCGCGCCAGGCACGGATCGGGGTTGCGCCGTCGACAAGGCGGCAGACGACTTCGTGAGGGATCATCATGTTTTTCATCCTTTGTTTTTATTCCTGCCCAATCGACTCCAAAAACTCCGACCGATCATCACTCATCCGCGCCACGCAATCATTCTGGGCAATGGTGAAGGCCTTGCTGCCTGCCGTAGCCGGGAAGGCTTCGATGGCGCAGTCGGCGTCGCGGGTTTTTTGCCATTGCTGGTGGGCGGCTTTGATTTTGGCGGTGATGTCGGCCAGTTGCGCCGGGTTCTTGCCGTAGAGCGACTGCATGCGCTCGTTCAGGCTTTTGGTGTTTTCGTTCAGCAGGTCTTCAGCGGTGCTTTTGCTGAACGCCGAGCATTCCAGGGTCTGGACGTCGTTTTCGACTTTGTCGCAGGGGTTGTCGTCGGCTTCTTCCGCAGCCGTTACGCCCGTCGCAATCAGTGCCAAAGCCAGCAAGATCGATTTCATTCAAGTCGCCCTACATCAAGAGATGCGGGGAATTCTGGCCCATGCGGGCGACCTTGAACAGGTCGCGAATCGCTCTTGGCGACGACCCTTTGTCGCGGATTGACGCTTTCGGCAATTCGTCTGTCGTTTTTGCACCCGGCTGCCAAGGCACCGAGGCATATGCTGGCTCCAAAGCGCCGGCAGACGATTCGGCGCATGAATCGCCAATAAGGGGACAGCCTGATGAGCCCAGCCGAACTGCACGCCGACAGCATCGTTATCGACGGGCTGATTATTGCCAAGTGGAACCGTGAGCTTTTCGAAGACATGCGCAAGGGCGGTTTGACCGCGGCCAACTGCACCGTGTCGGTGTGGGAGGGCTTCCAGGCCACCGTCAACAACATCGCCGCCAGCCAGAAACTGATCCGCGAAAACAGCGACCTGGTGATTCCGGTACGCACCACCGCCGACATCCGCAAAGCGAAAGAGCAGGGCAAGACCGGCATCCTCTTCGGCTTCCAGAACGCTCACGCTTTCGAAGACCAGATCAGCTATGTCGAGATCTTCAAGCAGCTGGGCGTGGGCATCGTGCAGATGTGCTACAACACCCAGAATCTGGTCGGCACCGGCTGCTACGAGCGCGATGGCGGCCTGTCGGGCTTCGGTCGTGAAATCGTTGCCGAGATGAACCGTGTCGGCGTGATGTGCGACCTGTCCCACGTCGGCTCCAAGACCTCCGAAGAAGTCATCCTCGAATCCAAAAAGCCGGTCTGCTACTCCCACTGCCTGCCGTCGGGCCTGAAGGTTCACCCGCGCAACAAGTCCGATGAAGAACTCAAGTTCATCGCCGACCACGGTGGTTTCGTCGGCGTGACCATGTTCGCGCCGTTCCTGGCCAAGGGCATCGATTCGACCATCGACGACTACGCCGAAGCGATCGAATACACCATGAACATCGTTGGCGAAGACGCCATCGGTATCGGCACCGACTTCACCCAGGGGCACGGCCAGGACTTCTTCGAATACCTGACCCACGACAAGGGCTACGCCCGCCGTCTGACCAGCTTCGGCAAGATCATCAACCCGCTGGGCATTCGCACCGTCGGCGAGTTCCCGAACCTGACCGAAACCCTGCTCAAGCGCGGCCATTCCGAACGCGTGGTGCGCAAGATCATGGGCGAAAACTGGGTCAACGTCCTGAAAGACGTCTGGGGCGAGTAAGCCGCAGCACTTCTGAATCCTTTCCCCCTGCCATTCGAGCAGGGGGCAACACCAAAATTCTTCTGGAGTTAAGTTTCCATGGCCAAGATCGCCCCGCAATTGCCTATCGAAGTCGACAGTGAGACCGGTATCTGGACCTCCGACGCCCTGCCGATGCTGTACGTGCCGCGTCATTTCTTCGTCAACAACCACATGGGCATCGAGGAAGTGCTGGGCGCCGAAGCCTATGCCGAGATCCTCTACAAGGCCGGCTACAAGTCCGCCTGGCACTGGTGTGAAAAAGAAGCCGAATGCCACGGCCTGGAAGGCGTCGCGGTGTTCGAGCACTACATGAAGCGCCTGTCGCAACGCGGCTGGGGCCTGTTCAAGATCCAGGACATTGACCTGGACAAAGGCACCGCCAGCGTCAAGCTCGAACACTCGGCATTCGTCTATGTGTACGGCAAGGTCGGACGCAAGGTCGACTACATGTTCACCGGCTGGTTTGCCGGTGCGATGGACCAGATCCTCGCCGCCCGTGGCAGCAAGATCCGCACCGTGGCCGAACAAGTCTACGGTGGCTCCGAAGAGGGCCACGAAGACGGCTTGTTCACCGTCAAGCCGTTGTAAGTCGAGGAACCCGCCATGGCTTTCGAAGCAATGTTCCAGCCGATCCAGATCGGCAAACTGACCATCCGTAACCGCGTGATCAGCACCGCACACGCCGAGGTCTATGCGACCGACGGCGGCATGACCACCGACCGGTACGTCAAGTATTACGAAGAGAAGGCCAAGGGCGGGATCGGCCTGGCGATCTGCGGCGGTTCGTCCGTGGTCGCCATCGACAGCCCGCAGGAATGGTGGAGCTCGGTGAACCTGTCCACCGACCGCATCATTCCGCACTTCCAGAATCTGGCCGACGCCATGCACAAGCACGGCGCCAAGATCATGATCCAGATTACCCACATGGGCCGTCGCTCGCGTTGGGACGGCTTCAACTGGCCGACCCTGATGTCGCCGTCGGGCATCCGTGAACCGGTGCACCGCGCTACCTGCAAAACCATCGAGCCTGAAGAAATCTGGCGGGTGATCGGCAACTACGCGCAAGCGGCACGTCGCGCCAAGGCCGGAGGCCTGGACGGCGTGGAACTGTCGGCCGTGCACCAGCACATGATCGACCAGTTCTGGAGCCCGCGGGTCAACAAGCGCACCGACGAATGGGGCGGCACCTTCGAAGGCCGCATGAAGTTCGGTCTGGAAGTATTGAAAGCCGTGCGCGCCGAGGTTGGTGACGATTTCTGCGTGGGCATGCGTTTGTGCGGTGACGAGTTCCACCCCGATGGTCTGTCTCATGAAGACATGAAGCAGATCGCCAAGTATTACGACGACACCGGCATGCTCGATTTCATCGGCGTCGTGGGTTCGGGCTGCGACACCCACAACACCCTGGCCAACGTGATCCCGAACATGAGTTATCCACCGGAGCCGTTCCTGCACCTGGCGGCCGGTATCAAGGAAGTGGTCAAGGTTCCGGTGCTGCACGCGCAGAACATCAAGGACCCGAACCAGGCCACCCGTATTCTGGAAGGCGGTTACGTCGACATGGTCGGCATGACTCGCGCTCACATCGCCGACCCGCACCTGATCGCCAAGATCAAGATGGGCCAGGTCGACCAGATCAAGCAATGCGTCGGTGCCAACTACTGCATCGACCGTCAGTATCAGGGCCTGGATGTGCTGTGCATCCAGAACGCGGCGACCTCCCGTGAATACATGGGCGTTCCGCACATCATCGAAAAAACCACCGGCAAGAAACGCAAGGTGGTGGTGGTCGGCGCCGGCCCTGCGGGGATGGAAGCCGCCCGTGTTGCCGCCGAGCGTGGCCACGACGTGACCCTGTTCGAGAAGAAGGAATTCATCGGCGGACAGATCACCACGGCCTCGAAAGCGCCGCAGCGTGACCAGATCGCCGGTATCACCCGCTGGTATCAGCTGGAATTGGCGCGCCTGAAAGTCGACCTGCGCCTGGGCACCGCGGCGGATGCGCCGACCATCATGGACTTGCGTCCGGATGTGGTGGTGCTGGCCGTTGGCGGTCACCCGTTCATCGAGCAGAACGAGCACTGGGGCGCGGCTGAAGGCCTGGTGGTCAGCAGCTGGGACGTGCTCGACGGCAAGGTCGCACCGGGCAAGAACGTGCTGGTCTACGACACCATCTGCGAGTTCACCGGCATGTCCACCGCCGACTTCATCGCCGACAAAGGCAGCCAGGTCGAGATCGTCACCGACGACATCAAACCGGGCGTGGCAATCGGCGGTACGTCGTTCCCGACCTACTACCGCAGCATGTACCCGAAAGAAGTGATCATGACCGGCGACATGATGCTGGAGAAGGTCTACCGCGAAGGCGACAAGCTGGTGGCGGTGCTGGAAAACGAATACACCGGCGCCAAAGAGGAGCGGGTGGTGGACCAGGTGGTCATCGAAAACGGCGTGCGCCCGGACGAGGAAATCTACTACGCGATGAAGGAAGGTTCGCGCAACAAGGGCCAGATCGACGTCGAAGCCCTGTTCGCGATCAAGCCTCAGCCATGCCTGGAGCAGGACGGCGACGGTTACCTGCTGTTCCGCATCGGCGACTGCGTGGCCCAGCGTAACGTGCATGCGGCTATCTATGACGCGCTGCGCCTTTGCAAGGATTTCTAACGACTTGTGGATGAACCTGTAGGAGCGAGGCTTGCCCGCGAAGGCGGACTGACATTCAACATCGGTGTCGGCTGATCTATCGCC
>NZ_JBSVXG010000162.1:0-13475 GCF_054070595.1 Pseudomonas sp. SDO55104_S430
GGGGAGTGTCAGCCGGAATCAATGTTTCTGACCCGACGCCTTCGCGAGCAAGCCCGCTCCCACGGGTTCTGTGACTGGCTCGGCAGGCATAGGTGCAGCCTGACGTGCGAAAAGCCGTTATCATAAGCGCCAATTTGCCTGCCATGCCACGGACACCATGACCGAGAACGACTATCTGATCGCCTGGGGCCTTTACGCCTTTGCCGCTTTGGGCTGCCTGTTGGTGTGGATGCGCCTGACCCGCTGGATGTGGCGATGGTTGCGCGAGCCGCTGCGGGTGCTGATGGCGGTGTTGCTGTTCAGCCCGACCATCATCGACCCGGTCAAGGAAAAGCTGGCCCCGGCGGTCGCCATTACCGCCCTGGACCTGTTGTTCAAGGTCGGCAACAACGCCTGGCGGGCGATTTCCGACCTGTTCATGTACGGCATGATCGCTTTCGCCATCTATCTGGTGTTCGTGGCGATCCGCTTCCCCATCGAGCGCGCTTCCAACGCTCGCAAGGCACAGACGGCCGCCGCCAAAGCCGCGGTCCAGGCGGATGACCGGGAAGACGATCAACCCTTCGGCGGCGCCGGTGATGATCGCTACGGTCGTCCACCGGTCCCGAGCAATCCCCAGCGTATGCGGGTCGAACCCCGCCTGTAATCCTGCCCCTGGCTTTAAGCGAGAGTCCGAGCATGTGTGAGTTATTGGGCATGAGCGCCAATGTCCCGACCGATATCGTGTTCAGCTTCACCGGGCTGATGCAGCGCGGCGGGCGCACCGGTCCGCACCGGGACGGCTGGGGCATCGCCTTCTATGAAGGCCGCGGCTTGCGCCTGTTTCAGGACCCGGCGGCGAGCAGCGAGTCGGAAGTGGCGAACCTGGTGCAGCGCTACCCGATCAAGAGCGAAGTGGTGATCGGCCACATTCGCCAGGCCAACGTCGGCAAAGTCTGCCTGTCCAACACCCATCCGTTTGTCCGCGAGTTGTGGGGCCGCAACTGGTGTTTCGCCCACAACGGCCAGCTGGCGGACTTCCAGCCAATCACCAGTTTTTACCGCCCTGTCGGGGATACCGACAGCGAGGCGGCGTTCTGCGATCTGCTCAACCGCGTGCGCGCCGCGTTCCCGGAGCCGGTGGAAGTCGAAGAGCTGCTGCCGGATCTGGTGGCCGCCTGCGCCGAATACCGCAGCAAAGGCGTGTTCAACTGCCTGCTCAGCGATGGCGACTGGCTGTTCTGCTATTGCTCGACCAAGCTGGCGCAGATCACCCGTCGTGCCCCGTTCGGCCCGGCGCGCTTGAAGGATGTCGATGTGATCGTCGATTTCCAGGCCGAAACCACGCCCAACGACGTGGTTACGGTCATCGCCACCGAGCCTCTGACCGAAAACGAAACCTGGACCCGCTACGAGCCGGGCCAATGGAGCCTGTGGCGACGCGGTGAATGCGTCAGCCAGGGTATGACCGAATAAGGACCTGTTCCCATGTTGCTCAGTTATCTACGGCTGGTGTTGTTTGCGGCGGGCCTGTTGATCGGTGTTCAGGTGCCGGGATTCATCAGCGATTACGCCAAGCGGGTCGAAGCGCATCTGATCGAAGCGCAGGCCGGGTTGAGCGGCTTCCAGAACACCGCCAACCAGTTTTTCAAGGGCGATATGCAGGCCTTGGTGGCTCATTACCGGGCGAGCGAAGATCCGATCTTTCGCAGCGATGCCGACAGCCTGAGCAATCTGCTGACCCGCCAGGTCGCGCTGGACAAGCAATTCCAGGCGATGCAGGGCCCGTGGTACATCCGCTTCCTGCAAGTGGTGCTGGCCGCCGATCCGGACATTCGCAAGGAAACCTGGAACGGCTACAGCTACCAGATCCTGCTGACCCCTGAAGCGATGATCTGGGGCATGAGCGGCGCGTTGCTGTTGTCGTTCGGCATAGAGTGCCTGTTCCGGTTGATCGACTGGGTGGTGCTGGGCGGCAAGCGCCAGCGTCAGAGCCGACCGATCGAAGAGCGGGATGCTCGCGGTCTGGAATGACCATAGGGACTAAACCTGTGGGAGCGGCGGTGCGACGATTCGACTTGCTCGCGAAGAGGGAGTGTCAGTCGAAATCAATGTATCTGACACGACGCCTTCGCGAGCAAGCCCGCTCCCACAGGATCAAGAAAGTCAGCGCGCCAGGGTGATGTAACGCTCACCCACCCTGCGCGCATACCCCTCCAGCACCTGCTGACACAACGCCACAATCTCCTCGACCCATTCCGCGCCCACACGCCACGACACCACCACCTGCAGATCCGGCGGGCGCTGGTCGATGTCCAGCAGGGTCAGTTCCCCGCGCGCCAGTTCCTCGGCCACCAGCACCGGCGGCAATGCACCGATGCCGAAACCGTCACGCAGCAAGCGGGTGATCGCCGACACCGAATTCACGCAGTTCAGCCTCGGCGCCATGACGCCGTTGGCCTGCATCAAAGCAAGTACTTCCTGGTGAGGATGGGAGTTTTTCGAGTAGGTGATGATCCGCTCATTGCCCAGATCGGCGACGCCTGCGTATTCGCGGTTGTACAGCGAATTGCTGGCGGCGATCCAGCCGATCGGATGGCTGGCCAGTTCCAGGCTGCGCACGCTTTCCTGGCGCAGCAGGTCGGTTTGCAGGGCCACATCGAGAAAACCTTTTTGCAGCTGATCGCAGAGATTGAGCGACGTATCCGCCACCAGCTCGATTTCCAGCAGCGGATAGTGATCGGTGATCTGCGCCACCAGCGGGCTGAGCCAGGTATGGATCACCGTGTCCATCACCCCGATCCGCACGCGCCCGGCCTTGCTTGAACGGGTCTCGATCGACTGCTTGAGCGCCTGCATGGTGTCCATCATCTGCTCGGCGTAATCGAGCACTTTCAGGCCTTCCGGCGTCAGGCTCACGCCACGGGAGTCGCGCACGAACAGCTTCACGCCCAGTTCGCTTTCGAGCACGGCGATGCGGCTGGAGATCGACGCCTGGGTGGTGAAGAGCTTGTCGGCGGTCAGGCGAAAACTCTTGAGACGGGCGACCCAGACGAAGGTCTCGAGAAACTTCAGGTTCATGGGATAAAAATTTCTTATGTCTAAGGCGGGTTTTTATTAGTTGGACGCGACGGGGCCGCGCGCCCAAAAATCTGGCCATCCGGTTCCCACGATAGGCGTCGTCGGGGCTCAGAACAATACCAATAAAATCAGCGCGGAGATTTGCCATGAGTGCGCCCGACACCACCGCCATCCCGAAAGCCACGGCTCGCCCCGGACCTTTCGACTGGTATCGCAATATCAATCAGCAGGAACGCCGCACCTTCTGGAGCTGCAAGATCGGCTATGGCCTGGACGGCATGGACACCCAGATGCTCAGCTTCGTGGTGCCGACCCTGATTGCCATGTGGGGCATCACCACCGGCCAGGCCGGGCTGATTCACACCAGCACCCTGATCGCCTCGGCCATCGGCGGCTGGGTGGCGGGGATTCTCTCCGACCGCATCGGCCGGGTGCGCACGCTGCAACTGACCGTGCTGTGGTTCGCCTTCTTCACCTTCCTCTGCGGTTTCGCCCAAAGCTATGAACAACTGCTGATCGCCCGGACCCTGATGGGCTTCGGTTTCGGCGGCGAGTGGACCGCTGGTGCGGTGCTGATCGGTGAAGTCATCCGCGCCAAGGATCGCGGCAAGGCCGTAGGCATGGTGCAATCCGGCTGGGCGCTGGGTTGGGGGCTGACAGCAATTCTGTATGCGCTGCTGTTCTCGGTCTTGCCACCGGAAGATGCCTGGCGAGCACTGTTCATCCTCGGCATCGTCCCAGCGGTGTTCGTGATTTTCGTTCGCCGTCTGGTGAAAGACCCGGAAATCTACCGTGAAGCCAAGGCCAAGGAAGCTCCGGCCAACCCTTCGAAGTTCTACGAGATCTTCGCCCCCGGCATGCTCTTCACCACCATTCGCGCATCCTTGCTGACCACCGGTGCGCTGGGCGGCTACTACGCGATCACTTCCTGGCTTCCGACTTTTCTGAAGAACGAGCGGGGTCTGAGCGTACTGGGTACGGGCGGTTATCTGGCGATGGTGATCATCGGTTCCTACGTCGGTTACGTCATCAGCGCCTATCTGACCGACATCCTTGGGCGGAAAAAGAACTTCATCCTGTTCGCGGTCGGCTCGTTCACCATCGTCCTGCTGTACACGCAGATGCCGGTCAGCAATGGCGTGATGCTGTGGCTGGGCTTCCCGCTGGGCTTTTTCGCCTCGGGCATTTTCAGCGGCATGGGCGCGTTCCTCACCGAGTTGTTCCCAACGCGGATTCGCGGTTCGGGCCAGGGTTTCTGCTACAACATCGGCCGGGCGCTGGCGGCCTTGTTCCCGCTGCTGATCGGCCTGCTCAGCCAGACTGTGCCGCTGAGTGTTGGTATCGGGGCCTTTGCGGCGGTGTCCTACGGTGTGGTCATCCTGGCCGCCCTTAGCCTGCCGGAAACCCGGGGCAAGCAACTCGACACGCAATGACTCGAAGTCGGTAACTGTTAATCTGCGGGCCTGTCTGACGGATATGTCCCGCAGCAAAAAAGAATAAAACCTACAGGAGTGTTCATCGTGAGCCGCCTGCTATTGAATTGCGACATTGGCGAGAGTTTCGGCAACTGGACCATGGGTCTGGACGCGGAAGTCATGCCATTCATCGATTGCGCCAACATCGCCTGCGGCTTTCACGCCGGCGATCCGAGCATCATGCGCAAGACCGTCAGCCT
Organism: Pseudomonas sp. SDO55104_S430; assembly: GCF_054070595.1. Taxonomy (NCBI): domain Bacteria; kingdom Pseudomonadati; phylum Pseudomonadota; class Gammaproteobacteria; order Pseudomonadales; family Pseudomonadaceae; genus Pseudomonas; species Pseudomonas sp. SDO55104_S430. The sequence goes on from NZ_JBSVXG010000162.1 coordinate 4,736, forward strand.
GGCCCTCAGCCACGGCGTGCAGATCGGCGCTCACCCGGCCTATCAGGACCTGGTGGGGTTCGGTCGCCGCTCCATGGCCTACGCCGCCCAGGAACTTCAGGACATCCTGCATTACCAGATCGGCGCCCTCGACGGCATCTGCCGCGCCCAGGGCGGGCGGGTCAGCTACGTCAAACCCCACGGAGCGATGTACAACGACATGATGGCCAACCCGGCGCAACTGCGCGCGGTGCTGCAGGCCGTGGCTTCTTACGATCGCAGCCTGCCTTTGATGCTGATGGCGACCAAAGACAACAGCGCGGCGCAGCGACTGGGTGACGAATATGGCGTGACCCTCTGGTTCGAAGCCTTCGCCGACCGCGCCTACGACAGTGCCGGCATGCTGGTTTCCCGAAGCCTGCCAGGAGCGGTGCATCACGAGTCGGAGAAAATCATCGGTCAGGCCCTGACGATTGCCCGTGGCGAGCACCTCGCCGCCAGCGACGGCAGCGCCTTGCATTTGCAGGCCAACACCCTTTGCGTGCACGGCGACAACGCCAGTTCGGTGGCGGCCGTGCAACGTATCCGTCAGGCCCTGAACGAGCAGAGCGCGTCATGAAACTGCGGGTGGAAGTGGTCGCGCTCGATTGTCTGATGGTGCGCCTGTTCGACGAAATCGCCGAAGCCAACATGCCCTGGATGCTGGCGGCCAGCGAAAGCCTGCGGACCGCGTTTGGCGCGCAGTTGATCGATCTGGTGCCGTCCTACACGACCTTGATGGTGCATTACGACCTGACCGCGTTGAGTCCGTCCCAGGCCCGAGAGCTGATCGCCGAGGCCTTGATCGATCTGTCGCCCAACGCCCGCACACGTGGCACCTGCCATGTATTGCCGGTGTGGTACGACCTGAGCGTGGGGCCGGAGCTGACGCTGCTGTCACAGCGCAGCGGGCTGGCGGTGGAAGAGGTGATCCGCCGTCACAGCGAACGTGAATACCAGGTGTTCGCCCTGGGTTTCGCGCCGGGGTTCGCTTTCATGGGGCTGGTGGAAGAAGTGCTCGCCGCCCCGCGCCTGAACACGCCGCGCAAGAAAGTCGCCGCTGGCAGCGTCGGCATCGCCGAGCGACAGACGGCGGCGTATCCGGTGGTGTCGCCGGGTGGCTGGAACCTGATCGGCCGCACGCCGGCCAAACTGTTCGACCGCAACCGTGACGGCTACAGCCTGATGCAACCGGGCGACACCGTGCGCTTCGAAGCGGTCGGACATGCCGAGTTCATCAACCTGGGCGGTGACGACACGCCACTGGAGGCCTTGGCATGAGCCGTCTGACGATTGAGGCGAGTACGCCATTGTGTCTGTTGCAGGACGCCGGCCGTTTCGGCGTGCGCCATCTGGGGGTGACACAGGGTGGTGGGCTGGATTGGCGCTCGATGTCCTGGGCCAACTGGCTGCTGGGCAACGGGCTCGACGCATCGGTGATCGAGATCACCCTCGGCGGTTTTACTGTGGTTGCGCAGGACGATTGCGTGCTGGCGCTGGCCGGCGCTGATCTTGGCGCGCAACTGGACGGCGAGCCGCTGGCACCGTGGCGCAGTTTCAGGTTGGGCAAAGGCCAGCGCCTGCAATTTACCCAGCCCTTGCTCGGCGCTCGCGCCTATCTGGCGGCCCCTGGCGGTTTCGAGGCGCCCAAGGTGTTGGGCAGCAGCGCAACCGTGGTGCGTGAAGAACTGGGTGGACTGGATGGCATGGGTCGGGCGCTGGGCAAGGGCGCGCAGCTGAGCTATTCGGGCAGTTCAGTGATGTTGCTGCGGGCGTTGACCCCGGAGCAGCAGCCCGACCTGAGCCTGGATGCGCCGCTGGACTTGATACTCGGGGCGCAAATCGGTGAGTTCAGCGGGCAGAGCCTGTTCGATGCGTTCAACAGCGTGTGGAACCTCGACAGCCGTGGCGACCGGATGGGGATTCGGTTGTTGGGCACGGCGTTGCAGTATCAGGGCAAGCCGATGATTTCCGAGGGTATTCCGCTGGGGGCGGTGCAGGTGCCGCCGGACGGGCAGCCGATCGTGTTGCTCAATGATCGGCAGACCATCGGCGGGTATCCAAGGCTGGGGGCGTTGACGCCGTTGGCGCTGGCGCGGTTGGCGCAGTGTTTGCCCGGGGCGTCGGTGCGGTTGCGGCCGGTGGTGCAGGAGGTTGCGCATCGGGAGCAAGTTGAGTATTTGCAGCGCTTTTTGAATAGCTAAAAGCATCGCGGGCAAGCCCGCTCCCACAGGTTTTGCCGTGAACACAAAGTCTGTGCACGACGCTAAACACTGTGGGAGCGGGCTTGCCCGCGATGGCGTCCGCCCAGTAAACCGAGTTACTTGGACAGAAACCGCATCCCTTCCTCCAACCCCCGCAAGGTCAGCGGATACATCTGGTCCTCGATCAAATCCCGCACGATGTTGGTCGACGAGGTGTAACCCCAGGTGTCCTTGGGATACGGGTTGATCCAGATGAGCTTCTTGTACTTCTCCTTGAAGCGCTGCATCCACACGTAGCCTGCTTCTTCGTTCCAGTGCTCGACGCTGCCGCCCGGCTGGGTGATTTCATAGGGCGCCATGGCGGCGTCGCCGATGAAGATCACTTTGTAGTCGGCACCGTACTTGTGCAGCAGGTCCATGGTCGAGGTGCGTTCGGAGGTGCGGCGCATGTTGTTCTTCCACACCGATTCATAAATGAAGTTGTGGAAGTAGAAGTACTCCAGATGCTTGAACTCGGTCTTGCAGGCCGAGAACAGTTCCTCGCAGATCTTCACATGGGCGTCCATCGAGCCGCCGATGTCGAACAGCAACAGCAGTTTGACCGTGTTGCGCCGTTCCGGGCGCATCTGGATGTTCAGCAGTCCGGCGTCCTTGGCGGTATGGTCGATGGTGCCGTCGATATCCAGTTCTTCCGCCGCACCCTGGCGGGCAAACTTGCGCAAACGGCGCAGGGCGACCTTGATGTTGCGCGTGCCAAGCTCCACGGAGTCATCGAGGTTCTTGTACTCGCGCTGGTCCCAGACCTTGACCGCCTTGCCCTGACGCTTGCCGGCATCGCCGACCCGAATGCCTTCCGGGTTGAAACCGCCGGAACCGAACGGGCTGGTGCCACCGGTGCCGATCCACTTGTTGCCGCCGGCATGGCGTTCCTTCTGCTCTTCCAGGCGCTTCTTGAACTCTTCGATCAGCTTGTCCAGGCCACCGAGGGACTGGATCGCCGCGCGCTCTTCATCGGTCAGCGAGCGTTCGAACTCCTTGCGCAACCAGTCTTCCGGAATCAGGGCCTGCAAGTGGTCGTCGAGTTTTTCCAGACCATTGAAATAGGCACCAAAGGCCCGGTCGAATTTGTCGAAATGCCGTTCGTCCTTCACCAGGATCGCCCGGGACAGGTAGTAGAACTCGTCCATGTCCGCGAAGGTCACGCGCTGCTTGAGCGCGTTGATCAGGTCCAGCAGCTCGCGCACCGAAACCGGCACCTTGGCTGCGCGCATTTCATTGAACAGGTTGAGCAACATGGTGTTGACCCTTATCGAGCGCCGCGACGACTCATGAACGCCAGACGCTCGAGCAATTGCACGTCCTGTTCGTTTTTCACCAGTGCACCGGCCAGCGGCGGAATGGCCTTGGTCGGATCGCGCTCGCGCAGCACCGCTTCACCGATGTTGTCGGCCATCAGCAGCTTGAGCCAGTCCACCAATTCGGAAGTCGAAGGCTTCTTCTTCAAGCCTGGCACCTTGCGTACATCGAAGAACACGTCCAGCGCTTCGCTGACCAGGTCCTTCTTGATGTCCGGGTAGTGCACGTCGACGATTTTCTGCAGGGTGGTGCGGTCGGGGAAGGCGATGTAGTGGAAGAAGCAGCGGCGCAGAAAGGCGTCCGGCAGCTCTTTCTCGTTGTTGGAGGTAATGATGATGATCGGACGCTTCTTGGCCTTGATGGTCTCGTCGATCTCGTAAACGTAGAACTCCATCTTGTCGAGTTCTTGCAGCAGGTCGTTGGGGAACTCGATGTCGGCCTTGTCGATCTCGTCGATCAGCAGGATCACCCGCTCCTCGGACTCGAAGGCTTCCCAGAGCTTGCCCTTCTTCAGGTAGTTGCGAACATCGTGAACCTTGTCCACACCCAGCTGCGAGTCGCGCAGACGGCTGACCGCGTCGTACTCGTACAGGCCCTGGTGAGCCTTGGTGGTGGATTTTATGTGCCAGGTAATCAGCTTGGCGCCAAAGGATTCGGCCAGTTGCTCGGCGAGCATGGTCTTGCCGGTGCCCGGTTCGCCCTTGACCAGCAGCGGCCGCTCCAGGGTGATGGCGGCGTTGACCGCCAGCTTCAGGTCATCGGTGGCGACGTAGGCCTGGGTGCCTTCGAACTTCATCTGCTAATCCTCGAACGGTTTATGCCGACCTGAGCGAGGCAGGGCGGGGCGCAATAACAACAAATAGTCAGCCCCGACTATAACGCGGTGTCCGGTCGACTGTGAACGCAGACGGCTTATTCAGTCTCTGAATGGAGCGTCACATCTTGACTCAGTCTCGGCGGCTCGCCAGTATTGAGCTATCGCCATTTTGGCGATAGCTTGCGGCACATGTCTACCAAATACCGATTTCGCGATACGTACCGCATTCAGTTGCGTGAAAAGGACCATCCGCCACCCCACGTCCACCTCACCGGTGGCGGGCTGGATGTCATGCTGAGCCTGGAAACCATCGAAGTGATGAGAGGCAAGGCGCCGCCGCTGATCATCAAGGAAGCTCTGAATTGGGTCAGGGCCCATCAGATGCAATTACTGGAGGATTGGAAACGATGTTACCCATGAAGCGACCAAGGCTGACCAGGGTTCAGGCGCTGCCGGATTATCGCCTGGCTCTGACCTTTATTGACGGTCAGCAACTGACCCTTGACCTGACCCATGACTTGCAAGCCTATCCGGGGCTGCATCCTTTGCACGGTGACGCCTTCAATGGCGTTGAATTGGGCGACGATGGCTGGAGTGTCGAATGGCCCGAGTTGGACATCCAGATCGGTGCCGACACTCTGTACCTGGATGCACTGGCGCAAAACGCATCGGACGAAAATACCCGGATCTTCATCGACTGGCGCGCTCGCACCGGTTTGCCGCTCAACCAGGCTGCCGAGGCATTGGGCGTCAGTACCCGCAGTATCAGTCGTTACAGCAGCGGTCGCGAAGCGGTACCACGCTCATTGGCCCTTGCTTGCCTGGGCTGGGATTTCCTTCAACAGCAGACGAATCAGCAGCGTGCGGCCGAAGAAAACGGCCGCTACGTCGTTACTCGTAAACCTTAACCGGCATCCGGCTTCGGCCGCTCATAACGGGCATTGAAAGCCTGGATGAATCCATTGCGCAAAATCTGCAAAAACGCTTCGAACGCGCTGATATTTTGCTGATGGACATTGCCGCTAAGTTCGACTCTTGTGGCGAACTGGTTTTTACCCTGGTTTTTCAGGACGGTTTCGGTTCCTCCCACCAAGGCTTCCCACACTGAGCGGAAAAGGCCTTTCTTCTCGTTCTCGACATCTTGCTGCCAGTTGAATACGTCGACATCTTTCAACAACGGCTTGATGTACCCGGTCAACTTGGCCTTTTTAGCCTGCGCCTCGATGACCACGTCACCGTGACCTGCATTGAAGTCGAACTTGCCGTAGGCAGAGGCGAAGTCATTCAGGCGTTTGAGTTCGATGTCTCTGGCCCGCAGGCGGAATTCGAATTCCTCGAAATTGCTCAGCGGATCGAAGGTGGCATTGGTTTCCAGAGGCGCATGACCCAGCAACAGGGCCTTGCCTTCGAAACGAGCATCGCGTTTGCCTTCGGTATCGACCACGTTGGTCAGGTTGTAGATGCTGGCATTGACCTTAGTGGCATTCATGTTCACCGGGGGCTTGGAGTTGAAGTTGCGGAAACTGATCTTGCCGTCATCGATTTTTACTTCGTTCAAGGTAATCGGCAGCAATTTGCCCAGTTGGGCGCGCCAGTCGGTGCCTTCACCGGTTTGCGAGTTCTTTTTGTTAGCGCCGCCATCGACGAAATTCACCTCGGGATTGACGAACCTCACTTCGGCCACAACCGCACGGTCATACCAGAGGGAATGCCAACTGACTGAAAGGTCGATCAAAGGCGCATCGACAAAGGGTACCGGCACTTTGCCTTCGACCTTGACGATTTTCAGGCCATTGATTTTGTAGGCGCCGCGCCACAGGGCCAGGTCCACGTCGGCGATCTGGCCACGGTAATCGCCCATGTCTGCCAAGCGCTCATTGAGGTAATCGCGCACCAGATAGGGCAGGGCGAAGTGCAGGGCAATCAGCAGCGCAACGAGGCCGGCGAGGGTCCACAAGGGCCAGCGGTATCGACGTTTCATGCTCGCAAATCTCTGGCAATCTAAAGCCATTGACTGCGCTGACACCCGGACGTTCGACCCGACTGGACGACCAAGGGCAACAGGCTTACCTTTGTGCGCTATCGAATGCTGTATCAAGGACCCGTCATGAGCCGTATCTTCGCTGACAACGCCCATTCCATCGGCAACACGCCGCTGGTACAGATCAACCGTATCGCCCCGCGCGGCGTGACCATTCTGGCCAAGATCGAAGGGCGCAATCCCGGTTACTCGGTCAAGTGCCGGATTGGCGCGAACATGATCTGGGACGCCGAAAGCACCGGCAAACTCAAGCCTGGCATGACCATCGTCGAGCCTACCTCCGGCAATACCGGTATCGGCCTGGCCTTCGTCGCTGCGGCGCGGGGCTACAAGTTGATGTTGACCATGCCGTCGTCCATGAGTATCGAGCGGCGCAAGGTGCTCAAGGCTCTGGGGGCGGAATTGGTGCTGACCGAGCCGGCCAAGGGCATGAAAGGCGCGATCGAGAAAGCCGGTGAGATCGTTGCCAGCGATCCGTCCAAATACTTCATGCCGGCGCAGTTCGACAACCCGGCCAACCCGGCCATCCATGAAAAGACCACCGGTCCTGAAATCTGGAACGACACTGACGGCGCGGTCGACGTTCTGGTGTCAGGCGTCGGAACAGGCGGAACCATCACCGGTGTATCGCGGTATATCAAGAATACCCAGGGTAAACCGATCATCTCGGTCGCGGTGGAGCCCGTTGTATCGCCAGTGATCAGCCAGGCGCTGGCGGGTGAGGAAATCAAGCCAAGCCCGCACAAGATCCAGGGTATCGGTGCCGGTTTCGTGCCGAAGAACCTGGACCTGTCGATCGTCGACCGCGTGGAGTTGGTCAGCGACGACGAGTCCAAGGCCATGGCCCTGCGCCTGATGCAGGAAGAAGGGATTTTGTGTGGCATCTCCTGCGGCGCGGCAATGGCGGTGGCGGTTCGTTTGGCCGAAACGCCGGAAATGCAGGGCAAGACGATCGTGGTGATCCTGCCCGACTCCGGTGAGCGCTACCTGTCGAGCATGCTGTTCAGTGATCTGTTCACCGATCAGGAGAATCAGCAGTAAGGGTTTGACGATCGAACGCTGTGGCGAAGGGTTCGCCACAGCGTTGGACTTTTTGGGTGGATCAGGTCAGCCGGCGTTCAGGCATCGCGTGTTAATAAGGCTTTATTGCGTATTTATTGATACAGAATGTTGGGGCAGACGGTTTTTCCTTGAAGTCGGTCGTGTTTATATGCCGACAGCAATGTCGGGCAAATGGCGTTGTGCAAAGTGTCTGTTACCAAGGAGTTGTTGATGACCTTATCCCTTGCCGCGAAGGCCTCGTTGTTGCTGCTGTTTCTGGGCAGCACCCTCTATGTGCATTTGCGAGGCAAGGCGCGATTGCCGGTTCTGCGCCAGTTCGTCAACCATTCGGCCCTTTTCGCTCCCTACAACGCCCTGATGTACCTGTTCTCCGGCGTTCCTTCCAAGCCCTACCTGGACCGCAGCAAATTCCCCGAGCTGGACGTGCTCAAGGACAATTGGGAAGTCATTCGCGACGAAGCGATGCACCTGTTCGATGAGGGCTACATTCGCGCCGCCGAGAAGAACAACGACGCAGGTTTCGGCTCGTTCTTCAAGAAAGGCTGGAAGCGTTTCTACCTCAAGTGGTACGACAGCCCCTTGCCTTCGGCCGAATTGCTGTGCCCGAAAACCGTGGAACTGGTGAGCAGCATTCCCAACGTCAAGGGCGCCATGTTCGCGCTGTTGCCGGGCAACAGTCACCTCAACCCCCACCGCGATCCGTTCGCCGGCTCTCTGCGTTATCACCTGGGCCTTTCGACACCCAACTCCGACGACTGCCGCATCTTCGTCGACGGCCAGGTCTATGCCTGGCGCGACGGTGAGGACGTGATGTTCGACGAGACCTACGTGCACTGGGTCAAGAACGAAACCGACAAGACCCGGGTCATCCTGTTCTGCGACATCGAACGCCCCCTGAGCAACCGCCTGATGACCCGCATCAACCGCACGATCAGCGCTTTCCTCGGTCGCGCCACCGCACCGCAGAATCTGGACGATGAGCGCGTCGGGGGGATCAACAAGGCCTACGCCTGGAGCAAGAATTCGAGCGACAAGGTCAGTGGAGTGGTCAAGCAGTGGAAACGGCGTAATCCCAAGGCTTATCGGGTGTTGCGGCCGGTGCTGGCGGTGGTGGTGTTGACGTTGTTGGGGTATTGGCTGTTCGGGTAGTGTCTCCTGCCGAATGAAAAACACTGCCCTGTAGGAGCTGCCGAAGGCTGCGATCTTTTGATTTTGCTTTTTTTAAGAACAAGATCAAAAGAT
>NZ_JBSVXG010000163.1:0-13474 GCF_054070595.1 Pseudomonas sp. SDO55104_S430
CGTCAATCCAGAGCACGCGGTTTTCCTGAAACACCACAGCGCCCGGTTTTACGACTGCTGCGCAGCCGGACGCAGGCTTCGCCAGCTGCTACATAAAGCTCTCCGTTCGTCTAAATGTCCCTACAGAACGCAGGTGTCTGGCCGATATATCTCCGACAAAACCAATGTGGTCGGGGAGATTTGCAGCATGTACCAATGGATGGCCGATAAGCTGGGGAACGTAGGGGTCAATCGCAAGCTGGGCATTGGCTTCGGCCTTGTCTTGTTGCTGACGCTGTTGATCACCTTTACCGGCTGGACCGGTCTGAGCGAGGTCAGCAAGCGTGGCGACAAACTGGGGCTGATCTCCGACATCAACGGGATGACCAAGGACCTGCGCATTGCCCGTCTGGATTACGACATGCGTCGTGGCGAACAAGGGCCTGGCGCCGTCAACGACATGCTCGGCAAGCTCGACAGCAACTTGCAAACCGCTCGCAAGCTGATCGAACAACCCTCCGACATCGCGTTGATCGAGCAACAGATCGCCGCGGTCGTTCAGTACAAACAAGCCTTCGCCGCCCTGACCCAGGCCGGCGCGAACCGTGAAGACGCGCGTGGCAAACTCGGCGCCACCGCCGACAACGCTGTGGCCAAAGTCGCCGAAGTCGAAAAATCCATGCTGCAAGGCGACAGCGTCGTGCAGTTCAACAGCGTGATCGACCTGAGCAAGCTGATCCAGCAGGCGCGCTTCCAGGTTCGCGGCTACACCTACAGCGGCAAGACCGAAGCCGAGCAGCCTGCGCTGGACGCCATCGACAACGCGCTCAAATACCTTGAAAGTCTGCCGTCGAAACTGCCGGATGAGCACATCGCCAACCTGCAGCAGGCTACCGACTCGCTCAAGGCCTACCGCGCGGCGGTCAGCCAGTACCGCGACTCCCAGGTCGCGGGCGCCGACGCACTCAAGCACATGGCCGCCCAAGGCCAGATCCTGCTCGACGCCAGCACCCAACTGACCCTTTCGCAAACCAACAAACGCGACTCCGACGTGGCGCACGCCAAGAACAAGCTATTGCTGGCCACCGTCCTGGCGTTGGTATTCGGTGTCTTTGCCGCCTGGGCCATCACCCGGCAGATCGTGATCCCGTTGACCCAGACCCTCAAAGTAGCCGAGCGCATCGCCGCCGGCGACCTGACGCATAACCTGGTTTCCAAGCGCCAGGACGAACTGGGCCAGCTGCAACGCTCCATTCAGGGCATGACTCTGGGCCTGCGCGAGTTGATCGGCGGCATCAGCGATGGCGTCACGCAGATCGCCAGCGCCGCCGAGGAACTGTCGGCCGTCACCGCGCAGACCAGCGCAGGCGTCAACAGCCAGAAGGTCGAGACCGATCAGGTGGCCACGGCCATGAACGAGATGACCGCCACCGTGCAGGAAGTTGCGCGCAACGCCGAGGAAGCCTCCGAGGCCGCTGTCGCCGCCGACCAGCAGGCTCGTGAGGGTGACAAGGTGGTCGGCGAAGCCATCGCCCAGATCGAGCGCCTGGCCCTTGAGGTGGGACATTCCACCGAGGCCATGGGCGAACTCAAACGCGAGAGCGACAAGATCGGCAGCGTGCTCGACGTGATCAAGTCCGTGGCCCAGCAGACCAACCTGCTGGCACTCAACGCCGCCATCGAAGCCGCCCGTGCCGGTGAAGCCGGTCGCGGTTTTGCCGTGGTCGCCGACGAAGTCCGCAGCCTGGCTCAGCGCACTCACAAGTCCACCGAAGAGATCGAAGAGCTGATCGTCAGCCTGCAAAACGGCACCCAGCAAGTGGCGACCATCATGGACAACAGCCGCAGCCTGACCGACAGCAGCGTCGAACTGACCCGCCGCGCCGGCGGCTCGCTGGAAAGCATCACCCGCACCGTCTCGGCCATCCAGGCCATGAACCAGCAGATCGCCGCCGCAGCCGAGCAGCAGAGCGCCGTGGCCGAGGAGATCAACCGTAGCGTGTTGAATGTGCGGGATGTGTCGGATCAGACATCGGCGGCCAGTGAGGAAACCGCGTCGTCCAGCGTTGAGCTGGCGCGGTTGGGGACGCATTTGCAGATGCTGGTGGGTAAGTTCAGGGTTTGAAGTGATTCAACTGCCTCGGTTCGCTTGGGACCGAGGTGATGCAATCGCGGGCAAGCCCGCTCCCACAGTGTTTGGTGGTGAACACAAATCCTGTGCACAACCATGATCCCTGTGGGAGCGGGCTTGCCCGCGATGGCGTCCTGAAGATCGCCGCAGTTACAAAACCTGCCGCAAAAACGCCTGAGCCCGCGGATCCTTCGGTGCATCGAAGAACTCTGCCGGCGAAGCATCTTCCAGCAATTTGCCGTGATCGAAGAACAGCACCCGGTCGGCCACTTCCCGGGCGAAGCCCATTTCGTGGGTGACGCAGACCATGGTCATGCCTTCCACGGCCAGGTTTTTCATGACGTCCAGCACTTCGCCGACCATTTCCGGGTCGAGCGCCGAGGTGGGTTCGTCGAACAGCATGACCTTCGGCTCCATCGCCAGCGCACGGGCGATCGCCACGCGCTGTTGCTGGCCGCCGGACAGGCGCGATGGGAATTCATTGGCCTTCTGCGCGATGCCGACCTTTTCCAGCAGCGCCATGGCCTTGGCCTCGCGCTCCTTCTTGCCGCGCTTGCGCACGACTTTCTGCGCCAGACACAGGTTTTCCAGCACGGTCATGTGCGGGAACAGGTTGAAATGCTGGAACACCATGCCGACTTCACGGCGATAGGCGTTGATGTCGGTCTTCGGGTCGGCCAGTTGCAGGCCGTCGATGCTCACCGAGCCCGAATCGAATTCTTCCAGGCCGTTGAGGCAGCGCAGGAAGGTCGATTTGCCGGAGCCGGACGGGCCGATCACCACCAGCACTTCGCCCTTGGCCACCTGGGTGGAGACGTTATCCACCGCGCGCACCACTTGGCCGCGGGTGTCGAAGACTTTTACCAGATCGCGGACTTCAATCACTTTGCGCGAGCCTCCGCTCAAGCCGGCCGGCGATTTTCGACAGCGGCAGGTTGATCAACAAATACAATCCGGCCACACAGAACAGGATCTCGAACGGCGAAAACGAAGTGGTGATGACTTCACGCCCGCTTTTGAGCAGTTCGGTGATGGCGATGACCGACACAAGCGAAGTGTCTTTGACCAGGCTGATGAACTGACCGGCCAACGGCGGCAGCACGCGCTTGAACGCTTGCGGCAACACCACGTGACGCATCGACTGGCCGGCGCTCAACCCCAGGGAGCGCGCGGCTTCGTTCTGGCCACGGGCGATGGACTGCACGCCGGAACGGATGATTTCCGCGACATAGGCGCCAGTGAACAGCGCGAGCGCGGCGATCCCGGCGAGCTCCCGGGACAGGTTCATCACGGTGCCGATGAAGAAGTAGAAAATGAAGATCTGCACCAGCAGCGGCGTGCCGCGCACCAGTTCGACGTAGATGGTCGAGAGGTCACGCAGGGTCGGGTTGTTCGACAGCCGGCACAGGCCGGTGACCAGGCCGATCAGCAGACCCAGCACACCGGAAACCACGGACAGCCACAAGGTGGTCCACAGGCCCCACAACAGCGGTCCCGCAGCCCAGTGACGGGTGACGCCGACCACATCGCCCTCCGCCACATCATCGCCTTGGGCGACTTGCAGGCTGTTCTCGTCGACGGTCAGGTGCTGTTCGTCACCGGCGTCGTTGCGCAGGGTGACTTCAGCCTTGTCGCCCTTGCGCACCAGCGTGCTGACAGTGGAGATGTCGGCGGCGCGCTGGGACTCTTCGGCGTGGTAGGCGAAGTACTGCGGCACACGGTTCCAGCGCCACTCGTAGGACATCAGCGAGGTGGCGTAATACAGGCCGCCGGCCAGGCCGATCAGCACCAGCACGGTCAGCGCGTGCCAGGGCCATTGGGCTTTTTTCTGTTTCATTGCGGGTTCCGGGATTTGTGTTGCCTGGGAGGGCCTCTTCGCGGGCAAGCCTCGCTCCTACAGGAAAACGCACGACCTGTAGGAGCGAGGCTTGCCCGCGAACAAAGCGACTCGGTCTATCGGACCGAGTTACTCCATGTCCTTGAGCCACTCAGTGCTCTTGAACCACTTGTCATGGATGCGATCGTAGGTGCCGTCTTCGTGGATCTGGTGCAGGAAGTTGTTGATGAAGTTGATGCTGTCGTAGTCACCCTTCTTCAGGCCGAAGGCCAGCGGCTCGTAGGTGAACGGCTTGTCGAGGAATACCAGTTTGCCGTTGCCGACCTTAGTCAGGGCCACGACGTTGTAAGGCGCGTCGTAGATGAACGCGTCGGCCTTGCCGTTGACCACGTCGAGCACGGCTTCCTGTTCGTTGTCGTAGCCGTGGTACTTGGCCTTGGCGATCAGCTTCTTGGCGACCATTTCGCCGGTGGTGCCCAGCTTGGAGGTGATGCGGTAATCGGCGGTATTCAGGTCTTTGTAGGACTTGATGGTGCCTTCCAGCTCCTTGCGGATCAGCAGGGTCTGGCCGACCACGATGAAGGGCTCGCTGAAGTTCAGGCGCAGGTTGCGTTCCTGGGTCAGGGTCATGCCGCTGCCGATCATGTCGAACTTGTCGGTCAGCAGGGCCGGGATGATGCCGTCGTAACCGGTGGACACCAGCTCCAGTTTCACGCCCATGGCCTTGGTCATGGCCTTGAGGATGTCGACTTCGAAACCGATGATCTCGCCGCGTTTGTTGGTCATCTCGAACGGCATGTAGGTCGGGTCCATGCCGACTTTCAGGGTGCCGCGCTTGACCGCGTCATCGATGGCACCGGCCTGTGCCGCGCTGACGGCAACCAGTGCCGTGACGCCGACCAGCAGCTTCGACAGAAACTTCTTCATCTTCAACTCCCCAACCATTGCATTAGCGGCGCGAAAATCGACAGCTTTCCAATGAAAACCGATAGATACGGACGCTGAATGGTCCGGGTGCACCTTTTTCGGGTGCGGATGCTAACGCACTGGGTCGAATGCACAAGGGTTTGCGTCGGATAAAAGCAAAAGATCGCAGCCTTCGGCAGCTCTCACAGGACGCTGACGAAGGCGGCGATCTTTTCGAATCACCCCGTTCCAGAACGGAACGGGGGATCAAGTCACGCCAGCTGAGGCTGGGCAACCATCGGTTGAAGCGGCAACTGCGGTGCATGGGGGTCGGCCTTGACCGACTTGCGCCATGCGCCCAGCCACTCGGCGTGGCCTTCGCTCCAGACCTGCTCATGCAGGCGGGCCAGGGCCACCGGGTCACTTAGCAGCTGCACACGTTCGTTGTTGGTCAGACCTTCCGGTCCGACCTTCATCGCGTGCCGTACCCGCTCGACCCGCAGCCACTCGATCGGCTCGGCGTGACGGTGACGGGAGGTCGCCAGCGAGCACGCCAGGGCGTTCTGCTGCGGGTCGACCACCGAACGGATGAAGCCGTCGTTCAGCGCGTGATAACGGTTTTCGTGGGTGTACTGGTCGGTGGCCAGCAGCGCCTGTGGCGGATTGTATTCCTCAGGGATCAGGAACAGGCTCTCGTCACGGGACTTCAGGCCCAGGCCGACACGGCTGGAAATCACCGATACCGGGATCGACAGCATCAGCGAACCGACGATCGGCACCAGCCACCACAGGAAGCTCGGGTTCAACCAGATCACCAGCAGCGCCCACAGGAAGCCCAGCACGGTTTGCGGACCGTGGCGCTTGACCGCCTCGCTCCATGGCGTGGAGTCATCGTCACGCTGCGGCGAGTTCCAGGTCGCGGCCCAGCCCAGGAACGCGGCGAGCACGAAACGGGTGTGGAAAATCATCCGCACCGGCGCCAGCAGCATGGAGAACAGCATCTCCAGCAGCATCGACATGGTCACCTTGAACTTGCCACCGAACTCTTTCGCGCCCTTGGCCCAGATCAGGATGACGCTCAGCAGTTTCGGCAGGAACAGCAGCACAACCGTGGTCGAGAACAGCGCGATCGCCTTGTCCGGATGCCATTGCGGCCACAGCGGATACAGCTGACGCGGTTCGAGGAAGTACTGCGGCTCCATCAACGTGTTGACCGCCAGCAGCGCCGTCGACAGCACCAGGAAGAAGAACCACAGCGGCGCCGACAGGTAAGACATCACGCCGGTCAGGAACACCGCGCGGTGCACCGGGTGCATGCCTTTTACCAGGAACAGGCGGAAGTTCATCAGGTTGCCGTGGCACCAGCGACGGTCACGCTTGAGTTCGTCCAGCAGGTTCGGCGGCAGTTCTTCATAGCTGCCCGGCAGGTCGTAGGCAATCCACACGCCCCAGCCGGCACGGCGCATCAGCGCAGCTTCAACGAAGTCGTGGGAGAGGATCGCACCGGCGAACGCACCTTTACCCGGCAACGGCGCCAGGGCGCAGTGCTCGATGAACGGCTTCATGCGGATGATCGCGTTGTGGCCCCAGTAGTGGGATTCGCCCAACTGCCAGAAGTGCAGGCCGGCGGTGAACAGCGGACCGTACACACGGGTGGCGAACTGCTGCATGCGCGCATACAGGGTGTCCATGCCCGAGGCACGCGGCGCGGTCTGGATGATGCCGGCGTCCGGCGTGGCTTCCATCAGGCGCACCAGACTGGTCAGGCACTCGCCGCTCATGACCGAGTCGGCGTCGAGAACGACCATGTACTTGTAGTCACCACCCCAACGACGGCAGAAGTCGTCGAGGTTGCCGCTCTTGCGTTTCACACGACGGCGGCGACGTCGATAAAAGATCTTGCCGAAACCCTTGGCTTCGCGGCAGACGTCCAGCCAGGCCTGCTGTTCGGCGACGCAGATGTCGGCATCGTTACTGTCGCTGAGGACGAAGAAGTCGAAGCGATCCAGGTCACCGGTGGCGGCCACCGATTCGAACGTTGCGCGCAGACCGGCGAATACCCGGGGCACGTCTTCGTTGCAGATCGGCATCACCAGCGCGGTGCGTGCGTTCTTCGGAATCGGCTCGTTGCCGGCACTTTTACCGGAGATCCGGTATTTATCGTGACCGGTAAGCAATTCGAGGAAGCCCATCAGCGCGGTCCAGAAACCGGCCGATACCCAGCAGAACAGAATCCCGAACATGATCAGGATGCTGGTCTGCAACGCATACGGCAGCACTTGCGTGGCGGTTTGCAGGAACGGCTGGTGCAGGACTTCTTCCAGATCGACGAACGACCAGCCCTGGTACGGCATGATGCCTTTCATGTACCAGCCGGCGACGATGGTCTGGCCGAGCATCAGCACCAGCAGAATGTAACGACGGATCGAACCGACGGTGCGCCAGCGCGCAGCCGGCAGCACGTTCGCATCTTTTGGCGGCTTCGGCGGATTGGTGCGACCGGTCAGGCGACGCCAGCCGCGCACCAGCACGTTGGTTCGCCATGGCTCGGGCACGACCTTGGTGCGACGAATCGGCGGGGTCGCCTTCAGGCACACCCGACCGCTGGCGTCGAGCACCAGCATTTCGGCTTCGCGCAATTCTTCGGCAGTGCTCAGGGTCAGGCGCTCGCCCACCGAAGCCTGGGCGGCCTCGGTCGACGAGTCGAACGTCTTGGACGCCAGACGCTCGTGCAGTTCGCTGAAGGACTTGCAGCCCGCGAGCTCCGCGCGCTGCTGGTCGGTCATCGGCAGATGGGCCAGATACTCGGAGAGCGATTCTGGCTGGACTTGAGGATTACTCATCGGCAGGCAACTGGTAGCTCCAGGTCTCGGTCAGGACTTCTTCAGTCGGTGCCGATTCCGGTGTGGCTGGGGCCGCCGCCGCAGCTGCAGGCTGCTTGGCGTCGGCGTTGTTGTTCGCCTTGTCCTTGGCATCTGCGACCGGCTTGGCGTCAGTCTTTTTGGCTTCGGCAGCGGCGGCTTCGGCAGCGGCCTTGGCATCCTTCTCGGCTTTCTCTGCCTGCTTGGCGGCGACCTTGTCGGCTTTGGCCACGGAAGAGTTGGACGCTGGAATCGAGGTCTTGGCCAGGTCGGCCGGCACGATGTTCTGCACCAGTGCCGCACGCAGTTCGGTGGACTTGCCCGGATCCTTGACCTTCAGACGCAGGGTCAGGCGCCAGCCCTTGGTTTCAGGGTTGTAGCGCACGCTGTTCTCGACCAGCTCGGCGTTGTCACCGACGCTGACCTGGCTTCGCACGTCGGTATCGGCTGGCAATGCCGCCAGGGACGGGCCTTCGAAATCGACCAGGTAAGCAACGCTGCCATCAGGCTGACGGATCAGGTTGGACTGTTTGACATCACCGGTGGACTTCAGGGTCTGGCTGACCCAGGCGCTGTCCGGTGCGTGCAACGCGGCTTCGTCCATGGTCCAGTGCATGCGGTAGGCGAAGTCCAGCGGTTTGCCTGGCTCCGGCATGGTTTCCGGGCTCCAGAAAGCCACGATATTGTCGTTGGTTTCATCAGCGGTCGGAATCTCGACCAGATCGACGGTGCCCTTGCCCCAGTCTCCTTTCGGCTCGATCCAGGCGCTTGGACGCTTGTCGTAGCGGTCGTCGAGGTCTTCATAGTGGCTGAAGTCACGACCACGCTGCAGCAGGCCGAAACCACGCGGGTTCTCGACCGAGAAGTTGCTCACGGCCAGGTGTTTCGGGTTGTTCAGCGGACGCCAGATCCACTCGCCGTTGCCGGCGTGGATAGCCAGGCCGCTGGAATCGTGCAGTTCGCGACGGTAATTGAGGACTTTGGACGGCTGGTTGGCGCCGAACAGGAACATGCTGGTCAACGGTGCGATGCCCAGTTTGCCGACCTTGTCACGCAGGTACATCTGCGCCTTGACGTCGACAATGGTGTCGCTGCCAGGACGCAGGGTCAGGCGGTACGCACCGGTGGCACGCGGGGAATCGAGCAGGGCGAAGATCACCAGGTGCTTGTCGCCCGGACGTGGCTGTTCGATCCAGAACTCGCGAAAACGCGGGAATTCCTCGCCGGAAGGCAAGGCGGTATCCAGCGCCAGACCACGAGCGGACAGACCGTAGACGTGACCCTTGCCGACAACGCGGAAGTAGCTCGCGCCCAGCATGGTCATGATTTCGTCCTGTTTATCGGCCTTGTTGACCGGGTACAGAACACGGAAACCGGCGTAGCCCAGCTGTTCGGTGGCCTTCGGATCGAACTTGAGATCGCCGAAATCGAAGCGACTCGGGTCGTATTTGATCTCTTCAACGGTGTTCGCGGTGATTTCGTTGATTTTCACCGGCGTATCGAAGTGCATGCCCTGGTGATAGAAGGAGAGCTTGAACGGAGTCTTCTGGTCCGCCCACTCGGCTTTTTCCGTCAGAAAACGAATTTTCTGATAGTCGGCGAACTTCATCTCTCGGAATTCGGTCGGCAAGTTACTGCGCGGCGCTTCGAATTTCTGACCGGCCAGCTCTTTTGCCTTGGCCGATACATCATCCAGATTGAATGCCCAAAGCTGGCCGGCGCTGAGCAGGCAGAGCAGTGCCGAGCCTGCTACCAGAGCACTTCGCAACCGTTTGGCAGACAATTTTGGTGCGTTACAGGGACTAACAATCACGAGCAACCCTCGCCGAAAACAGATCAAAAAACCAACGGCCAGTTAAAGGGTCTGCGTGGTCGCCGATACGCAACCATCGGCACTGCAAACCACTCTTGCCAAGTTGGCGAGCATTGTTCCGACTCCGCTGGGGCGAAATGATTCCCCAAATCGGATCCGGACAAGTCTCTACCTAAGTCAAAATGGACCAACGAACGCTGATCCCCGTAGCGCGCGATTATCTAGTAGGCCGCGTTACAACGCATCAGGGGTAACAAAGTATTTATCGCGAAAAATGCCTGTTTTCAGCCGAAAAACCCGTAAAAAGATGTTTCACGGGCTTTTAAGTCTGTAACAGAAAGGTTACCGGGCCGTCGTTGACCAGGTGCACCTGCATATCCGCGCCGAATCTACCTGATGCCACAGTGCCATGCACCTGTTTCGCTTTGCTTAATAGATAGTCGAACAACTCCTCTCCCAGGGCCGGGGGAGCCGCGGTCGAGAAACTCGGGCGCAGCCCGCTCTTGGTGTCGGCGGCCAAGGTGAACTGCGAGACCAGCAGCAAACCGCCGCCCACATCCGCCAGGGACAGATTCATCTTGCCCTCGGCGTCGCTGAACACCCGATAGTTAAGCAGCTTATTGAGAAGTTTGTCGGCGCTGGCCCGCGTATCCTGTGGCTCGACGGCCACCAGCACCAACAAACCCTGGTCGACCGCGCCAACCACCTCCCCCGCTACCTCGACCCGCGCGCCACGCACGCGTTGCAGCAGACCCTTCATGCTTCCTCGGGGGCGAGGTCGAGCAGGCGCCGGGCCATTTTGTCGGCGGCGCGCACCAGGGCGTCGGTGATGCCAGGTTCCGCGGCGGCATGACCGGCGTCGCGGATGATTTGCAGCTCGCTGTTCGGCCAGGCCTGGTGCAGTTCCCAGGCGTTGTCCAGCGGGCAGATCACGTCATAGCGACCGTGGATGATCACACCCGGCAGGTGGGCGATCTTGTCCATGTCGCGAATCAGCTGGTTCGGTTCGAGGAAACCGTTGTTGGTGAAGTAGTGGCATTCGATGCGGGCGATGGACAGCGCGCGCTGAGGTTCGGAGAAACGATCGACCACCAGCGGGTTCGGACGCAGTGTCGCGGTGCGACCTTCCCAGGTGGACCAGGCCTTTGCCGCATGCATCTGGGCGATCTGATCGTTGCCGGTCAGGCGGCGGTGGAAGGCGTCGAGCAGGTTGTGGCGCTCGTCCAGCGGGATCGGCGCGATGTAGTCCTGCCAGTAGTCAGGGAACAGCCGGCTCGCGCCCGCCTGATAGAACCATTCGATTTCCTGCGGACGGCACAGGAAAATCCCGCGCACGATCAGACCGTGCACACGCTCGGGGTGGGTTTGCGCGTAGGCCAGCGCCAGGGTCGAACCCCAGGAGCCGCCGAACAGCACCCACTTGTCGATGCCCAGGTGCTGGCGGATTTTCTCGAGGTCCGCGACCAGATCCCAGGTGGTGTTGTTTTCAACGCTGGCATGCGGGGTGGAGCGACCACAACCGCGCTGGTCGAAGGTGACGATGCGGTACAGGTTCGGATCGAAGTAGCAGCGGCTCGCCGCATCGCAGCCGGCGCCGGGACCGCCGTGAATGAACACCACCGGCAAACCTTGCGGTGAACCGCTTTCGTCGACATACAGCGTGTGGGTTTCGTCGACGGCCAGATCGTGCCGGGCGTAGGGTTTGATCTGCGGGTACAAAGTCTGCATTGCGCGCTCCGTAAGGGGTCGGGTCATCCCTGGGGGGACATCTATTATTCTGCCGTCCGGCATCATAAACCCGATTTACGTCAATGAGCATGTGCTTGCTGGGTCAGAGTTTTTTCCGCCACAAAGTTAAACAGCACTTCGTATAGCGCATCCACCTCCTCAACCTGCCCTCGCCCCCGCAGACAGCCATGCACCAACCCCTTGCCGTAATAGAGCATTGCGGCCACGCCGGCCTTGTTCAGGCGTTCGGCGTATTGCACGCCGTCATCGCGCAGCGGGTCGAACTGCGCCACGGCGATCAATGCCGGCGGCAGTCCTCGCAGATTTCCTGCGAGGAGCGGTTTGGCGTAAACGCCGGGGTTTGCGGTGTCTCCCAGATACATCGCCTCATAACAGTCCAGATCGCTGCAGGTGAGCAACGGTGCATCGGCGCATTCGCGGCGCGACGGCAACTGCGGACCGCCGCCGAGCCCCGGGTAAATCAGCACCTGCGCACAGGGCATGGGTTCGCCGGCATCGCGCAGCGCCAGGCACAACGCGGCGGCGAGATTGCCACCGGCGCTGTCGCCGGCCACCAGCGTGCGCTTGGGGTCGAGCCGGAACGGGCCGGTGCGCAGGGCTCGCCACACGGCCAGGCAATCATCGAACGCGGCGGGGAATGGATGCTCCGGCGCGAGTCGATAGTCGACGGCGATCACCAGCACGCCCAGTTTCGAGGCCATCTCGGCGCAGATGAAATCGTGGGAGTCCAGATCCCCCACCACCCAACCGCCGCCGTGCAGATAAACGATGCACGGCGAGCCGTCGCTCAAGGATGCCGGCGGTTGATAGGAACGCAGGCGCACGCCGGCCAACTCGAAATCGACCACATACAGATCCGCCGGGCGCGGTGGGGTGAAGGCCCGGCACATGGCGCTGTAAGCCTGACGCAAACCGGCGAGGCTGGTTTCGGTGCTGTTGAAGCTGACGGTCTTGTCGATGAAGGCCGTCATTTGTTCGGAGAGCGGGTAAGGAGCCATTAGTCAGGTGCCCGAATTCTGAAATCAGTTTTTCAAACTGGCCTGAACCGTCGTGATGCCGTCCTTGCCATCGAAACTGCTGACACCCGCCAGCCAGCGCTGCAGATCCTCGGGGTGATCACGCAGCCATTTCCTGGCCACGTCCTGGGCGGTCTGGCGCTCCATGATCGGCACCATCAGCTGACTTTCCTGGGCGGCGGTGAAGGTCAGGTTTTCCAGCAGGCGGTAGACGTTGGGGCAACGCTCGGCGTAATCGGGCGAGGTCACAGTGGACACAGTCGCCGCGCCTTCGTTCGGCCCGTAGACGTCTTCGCTGCCGGTCAGATAGGCAATGTTCATGTTGATGTTCATCGGGTGCGGGGTCCAGCCGACGAAAACCACGAATTCCTTGCGATTCACCGCCCGCTGTACGGCGGCGAGCATGCCCGCTTCGCCGGACTCGATCAGTTTGAAATCCTTGAGGCCGAAGTGATTGGTCTCGATCATGGTTTTGATCGTGGTGTTGGCGCCGCTGCCGGGCTCGATGCCATAGATCTTGCCGCCGAGTTGGTCCTTGAATCTGGCGATATCGGCGAAGGTTTTCAGCCCCGCCGCCGCCACATAATCGGGGACCGCCAACGTTGCCTGTGCATCGACCATGCTCGGCTTGTCCATGACCTTGACCTGATTGGCGGCCAGGAACGGCGCGATGTTCTTGTCCATCGCCGGCTTCCAGTAGCCAAGGAAGATGTCCAGGCGCTTGTCGCGAATGCCGGCGAAGATGATCTGCTGCACGGCGCTGGTCTGCTTGCTTTCATAACCCAGGCTATTGAGCAGCACATCGGCCATGCCGCTGGTGGCGATCACATCGGTCCAGTTGACTACTCCCATGCGCACCGCCTTGCAGGAAGGGTCGTCACTTGCCAGCACACTGGTGCTCAGAAGCGCAGTACCGCAGAGGATTGAGAGACCACGGGCGAACAATCTTTTCATCGTGCTTGTCATGGGGAGCGTCTCGGCGGCAGCGGATTATTGTCGGGCCGGTGTCTTCTTGCACCGTGTTCGGAACATTACGCAGCAGACGAGCGGTAAAAGCGAACTGTGGCGACCTTGATTTGCACGGTGGCGACTAAGAGATCGCAGCCTTCAGCGTGATACGCAGGACATGTAGCAGCTGGCGAAGCCTGCGTCCGGCTGCGCAGCAGTCGCAAAACCTGAATG
>NZ_JBSVXG010000164.1:0-13382 GCF_054070595.1 Pseudomonas sp. SDO55104_S430
ACATCAACTTCACTGTGCCTGTGGGAGCGGGCTTGCCCGCGATAGGGTCAGACCGGACGACGCAAAAACCCAACCATAAAAAAACCCCTCTTTCGAGGGGTTCCTTATGCCGCACTGCCCAGCATCAAGTCATCTGAATGATGGTCTGCATGATGGTGCTCTGGGTGGAGATGGTCTTGGCGTTCGCCTGGTAGTTGCTCTGCGCCTTGATCAGGTCGACCAGCTCGTTGGTCACGTTGACGTTCGACTCTTCCAGGGAGTTGGAATTGATCGAACCCAGAGTGCCGGTTTCCGGCGCATCGTAGCCCGGAATGCCCGACTTGTTGGTTTCCTTCCAGCTGGTCCCACCCACTGGTTGCAGACCCTGCTCGTTGGTGAAGCTCGCCAGGGCCAACTGACCGATCGGCCTGCTCTCGTAGTTGCTGAAGTTGGCCAGCATGACACCCGTGCTATCAATGGTCAGGTTACTGATCTGACCTGTGGCGTAGCCGTTCTGCGCAGGGATCGAGCGCGCGGTGTCGGCGTTGAACTGGGTGGTGTTGGACATGGAAATGGTGAGACCCGCCGGGTCGGCAGCTGCACCGTTCGGGGCCCAAGTGCCGTTGGTCACTTTGCCAGGCACCCAGTTGGTGATTTTCAGATCCGGGCTGACGACAGGGGGAGTACCCGGTGTAGTGACCGAAACCAGTTTACCGGTTGAGTCGAATGCCATGACCGAAGCAACCGGCGGAGTAACCGTAGGATCGGTGCCATCTGGATTGCGGCCATCGATCAGAGTATAGGTCGACCAGGTATTGGATCCGGTCTTGACCATGTATTGATCCATGTCGTGCCGGTTGCCCTGGGTGTCATAGACCGCTGTGGTGAACTGCTTGGAGAAGGAGGCCGGCTTGCTCGGATCGAACGGGTTGGCGGTAACGTCAATTACGTCTGAAGTGGAGTTCAGGTTGATCGTCGACGAAACAGTGGTCGTAGCTTTCGGAGCCAGGTTGGAGGTGTCGATCCGCAGGTCGGTCAAGATACCGTTGACGATCTTGCCATTGGCATCCACGCCATAGCCTTGCAGGCGGGCCGAACCATCGGAGTTGGTGACATATCCTTCCTTGTCGACTTTGAACGTACCAGCACGGGTGTAGGACAGAGAGCCGTTGTGATTGAGCACGAAGAACCCGGAACCGTTGATGCCCATGTCCAGCACGTTCCCGGTACCACTGCTGATGTCACCCTGGGTAAACTGCTGGGAAACGTTGGCCAGACGCACACCGTTACCGATTGTTTTGCTACCCGAACCCAGCTTGGTCGCCGAGTACACATCTTCGAATTCCGCACGGGACGATTTGAAGCCGACGGTCGCCACGTTGGCGATGTTGTTGCCGGTCACGTCCAGTTGCTTGTTGGCAGCATAGAGACCGCTAAGGCCGATGTTGAAAGACATATTCCACTCCTGTATGCCGGGTTAGTCGGCTCTATATACCAATGGTTTGCACTTTGGACAGGGCGATACTGCCCAGCCCGGCCAGATTGAGCATCAATTCGCCGCCAGTCTGGCTGAGGGTTACGCTTGTGACAGTGGCCGGCAGGTTGGTGATCAGCGCGACGCTCTGATTATCGATGGTGGTCGAAGCGGCGAAGTTATAGGTACCCGCCGGAGCCACATTGCCCGCCTCGTCCTTGCCATCCCAGGTGAAGCTGGCATTACCCGCCGGCTGATCCTTCAAGCTCAGGGTGCGAACGGTTTTGCCATCCTTGTCGGTGATTTTCACCGTGGTTTCAGCCACCGACTGCGGCAACACGACCGAACCGGTCATGCCCTTTGTGGTGTCGACCACGGCCTTGTCGCCCGGCGCAATGACCGACCGCCCAACCAGGGACGAAGCCTGCAACGCCTGGGAGGAACCGAAGGCACCGGCAATACCGGTCACGGTGTCGTTAAGCGAGGTGATGCCTTCCAGGCTGCTGAACTGCGCCAGCTGCGCCACGAACTCACCGTTACCTTGCGGCTCCAGCGGGTTCTGGTTTTTCAGTTGCGTCACCAACAGCTGCAGGAACGCATCCTTGCCGAGAGCCTTTTTGCCAGTAGCGCTACCGGCCGCGGACGCCAGACTGTCAGTATCCTTTTTCGTCTTGACCGAAGAGTTGGCCAGGATGTCGTTGAGCGACAGGCCACTGGTAGTATCGGTAACACTCATCTGAGTCGCCCCTTATCACTGACCGAGGGTCAGGACTTTTTGCATCATGGTTTTGGCGGTATTCATCATTTCGGCGTTGGTCTGGAACGAACGGCTGGCGGAAATCATGTCAGCCATTTCTTCCACCACGTTGACGTTCGGGTAATAGACGTAACCCTTGGCGTCGGCCGCCGGATGGTTCGGCTCGTAGCGCGCCTCAAGGTTGCTCTGGTCTTCGACCACGCCCAGTACCTGCACGCCTTGTCCGGCGGCATCCTGGTTCTGGAACAGCGAGTCGCTGCCACCGCTCTGGGCGCCCTGGAACATGGTGGCGAATACCGGGTGGCGCGCGCGGTAGGTCTGGTCGATGCTCGACGAGACGGTTTCGGCGTTGGCGATGTTCGATGCGACGGTGTTCAGTCGAGTGGTCTGGGCACTCATGCCGCTACCGGCAATGTTGAAAACACTGGACAGGGACATGACTTACTCTCCGCGCAGGGCTGAGATCAGCCCTTTGAATTTACTGTTGAGCAGGGTGAAGCTGGCCTGGAAGTTGACGGAGTTTTCCGCGTAGTTCGACTGTTCCAGTTGGGCGTCCACGGTGTTCTGGTCAATCGAAGGTTGCATCGGCGTGCGGTACATCAGCGACTCGTCGCCATTGCCCAGGCCTTCGGCTTCGATATGCCGGTTGTTGGTCATGTTCAAGGCGAACGTGCCGTTCTTGGCTTTATCGTTCTGCGCCTCGAGCACTTTCGAGAATTCCAGATCCCGCGCCTTGTAGTTCGGGGTGTCGGCGTTGGCAATATTGTTGGCCAGGACTTCAGCGCGCTGGGCGCGGAAGCCCAGAGCCTTTTCGTGAATACCGAGCGCTTTATCGAAGCTGATGCTCATGTCGGGAAACCTTCACCTTCGGGTGACCTGATTTTTCGTACGATGGTCTTAGCAAGCGTCATGCCAAATCAGAACACGCCCATAAACCGGGGCTTTGCGGGCAGTGGCAGCGCGGCAATGCCAGAAAAGCGGCAACCGGTTTCCGCCGGATGCCGCTTTTCTGCCGCTATCGCGCCTTGGGCATAAAAAAACGGGAGCCTTTGAGGGCTCCCGTTTTTTTAAACAACACCGACATCACTTCGCCTGGTAAATGATCCCCGGGCTGCACTGAACCATCTGGTAATGGTCCGGCAATCCGTTCAACGCCTCGGAGGCGCCGAGAAACAGATAACCGCCCGGCTTCAACGTGCTGTGAATGCGCAACAGAATGTCCTTCTTCACTTCGGCAGAGAAATAGATCAGGACGTTGCGGCAAAACACGATGTCGAACTTGCCGAGACTGGCGTAGCTGTCCAGCAGATTGAAGGAGCGGAACTCCACCCGACTCTTGATCGGCGCCTTGATCACCCAGCGCCCCGGCCCTTTCGGATCGAAGTAACGCTGCAGGCGCTCGGGCGACAGGCCACGGCCGATGGCCAGGCTGTCGTACTCGCCGGTTTTGCAGTTGTTCAGCATGGTGCTGGACAGATCGGTGGCAACAATCTGCACCCCCATCTTCAACTGCCCGATGTTCGTGCGCTCGAACTCGTCGATGGACATCGACAGCGAGTACGGCTCCTGACCCGACGAGCACGCCGCCGACCAGATGCGCAGACGCTGGCCGGGACTGGCCTTGATCGATTCAGGCAGAACCTTGTTCTTCAAGACTTCGAATGGGTAGGTGTCGCGAAACCACAGGGTTTCGTTGGTCGTCATCGCGTCCACGACCATCTCGCGCAAACCACTGCGCGGCTGGGTCTGGATACGCTGGACCAACTCGCCCAAAGACTTGATACCCTGCTGCTCCATCAGCTTGTTGAGACGGCTGGAGACCAGATATTGCTTGTTTTCACCGAGCAAAATGCCACAGGCTTTTTCCAGGAATACCCGGAACTGTTCGAAATCCAAATTACCCGTAGACAATGCTGCCGCCTCTTAAATCGTGTTGACTGCCAGGGGCCGAACGCCCCTAGCTGATGTCTGCTGCTTTGATCCGGTCGACCACCCGGGATGCCAGGTCATCAGGACGGAATTTGGCCAGGAAGTCATCGGCACCGACTTTCTTGACCATCGCCTGATTGAACACGCCCGACAACGAAGTATGCAGGATGATATGAAGCTTTTGCATGCGCGGGTCGTTGCGGATCTCGGCCGTCAGAGTGTATCCGTCCATCTCCGGCATCTCGATGTCGGAGATCATCATCAGGAACTCTTCTTCCGGCTTCTTGCCTTCATCGACCAGCTTGCGCAGGTATTCCAGCGCCTGTCGGCCGTCGTTCAACGCTACCACTTCGACACCGACGGTCTGCAAGCAACGCGTGACCTGCTTGCGCGCCACCGATGAGTCATCGACCGTCAGCACGCGCAGCGAAAGCGCCTTGTGCTGGGTTTCGACATCGACCACACCGACGGAAATCGCTTCCGGTGTCGGGGCCACTTCCGCCAGTACTTTCTCGACGTCGATGATTTCGACCAACTGGTTGTCGACCCGCGTCACCGCCGTCAGGTAGTGATCGCGACCGGTCCCCTTGGGTGGCGGATGGATCTCTTCCCAGTTCATGTTGACGATGCGCTCCACCGAGCGAACCAGGAAACCCTGGGTCTTGGTGTTGTACTCCGTGATGATCACGAACGGGTTGTTCTTGTCCTTCAACGCACCGGAGCCGGTTGCCATTGCCAGATCCAGGATCGGAATGGTCGCTCCCCGAATATTTGCCACACCGCACACGACAGGACTGGATTTGGGCATCAGCGTCAGTTGGGGGCATTGCAGCACCTCCCGAACCTTGAAGACGTTGATCCCATACAGCTGTTGGCCGTCGAGACGGAACAACAACAGCTCAAGGCGATTCTGCCCCACCAGTTGCGTGCGCTGGTTTACCGAATCCATTACACCAGCCATGCCCAGACTCCTACACCAACGCTGACTTGTTGCGACGCGCCTTCATCCGTAAACGGCACGGCGCTTGCTATTTATCTTTCTATGAATACTGAACCGACGTTTTTTCGACGCTTGACCACCACCGGCCGCAAGTTCCTGGCCGTGATGGCAGTTGTCTGCCTGTTCAACGCTGGCAGCCCTGCCCTTGCCGATACGGTTACCTTGCCTGACATGCTTATCGGCGTCACTCAGGGCTTTCTTGAATTCACCGTAGAAGACTATCTGGCCACCAGTCAAACGGAAGGTCGCTACGAGATCCAGGTCAACAAGCTCGACCCGCGACTGCGCATGCCGATGTGCGACAAGGAATTGACAGCCTCGCTGGAGAGCCCGGCAAAGCCTCTGGGACGGGTCACGGTCAAGGTTCGCTGTGAGGGTTCGTCCCCGTGGACCGTGTTTGTGCCCGCTCAAGTACGCCTGTTTCGCGACGTCGTGACCACCGCCCGACCGCTTCGGCGCACCGGCATTGTCGAACCTGAAGACGTGATCCTGCGCGAGCGTGACATCAGCGCGATCAACCAGGGCTATCTGACCTCCCTGGATCAGGCGATCGGGCAACGACTGACCCGACCAATGGTCGCCGATCAGGTCGTCACCCTGGTGAACCTCGAGCAGGCGGAAGTCATCCGCAAGGGCGATCAGGTGGTGATCACCGCCCGCAGCGGCACGCTCAGCGTGCGGATGCCCGGAGAAGCGCTGGCCAATGGCGGCATGAGCGAACAGATTCGAGTGAAAAACCTCAACTCCCAGCGGGTCATCAAGGCGCAAGTCATCGCCCCGGGGCAAGTGGAGGTGTCAATGTAACCAGCCATTGAGGATTTACCGCGAGTGAAGATGTGGCGCGGACCATGTCTGTTCCCTAAACTGTGCTCCATTAAGGGCAAGCGCTGACGCGAGCAAGCTCTCGATAAATGAGCCTAAAGTTTTTTAGGGAATGGCCGAAAACATGGCAAGCGTCCAAATTCCCAGAGGTTTTTTATCATGGTTATCGATTTCAGCCGTTTGAACAGCTCCTCGTCACTTACCGGCAGTACACGTACCAGCGCGCCCAAGGAAACCGCCGAAAGCGGTAAATCCGCGCCGCTGAACAGCCCGAACGAACAGGCCGGGACCGCTACAGTCGGGGAGTCGGTACATCTCAGCAATGAGGCTCAACAGTTGCAGAAGGTCACTGATACGCTGCGCGATCAGCCTGTCGTCGACAAAGCCCGCGTGGCCGAGTTGAAAGCAGCGATTGCCGATGGCAGCTATAAAGTCGACAGCAACCGTGTAGCCAGCAAACTGCTCAACTTCGAAGCCCAGCGCTAGGCTACGGCCCGCGCCAGGCTTTTGGACGCTTAAAACCCAAGGCCAGCCATGCACGACACGAATCTACTGCAACTGATCACCGACGACTTTGCTCCAGCGCAACAACTGCTGGAGTTACTGCGTACCGAATCCATCGCTCTGCACGGTCGCGACATGTACCTGCTCGAAGATATTCTGGCGCAGAAGCAGGCATTGATCATCTTGCTCGAACAGCATGGCCGCAAGCGCAGTGAAATCCTCACCAGCCTCAATCTGCCCGCCAACCGCAGCGGTCTTGAGCAACTGGCCAGCCAGTCGAGCATCGGCGAATCCCTGCTGGCGCAAAGCGATGTACTGAACGACTTGCTGAGTCAATGCCAGGCAACCAATGCCAACAATGGCCAGTCGATCCAGGTGCAGCAGGTGGCCACAGCCACACAACTGAAAATTCTTACTGGCGGCGAACCTCCAGCGCTCTATGATGCCAGTGGAACCTTTTCCAAGCTTGTGAAACCGCGCCCACTCAGTCAGGCTTGAGCCGCGCCGACGAGCACGCTCTATCAAGATGCGAAACATGCTGGCAAAATGCTGGCAAGCCGTAGTCAAAATTTGTCTGGAGATTGATTAACCGTGTCCATTGCCTTAAATGCGGACGATGCTCCGCAGCCACCCAAGGTGCTCAGCACGCCCCTGGAAATCTCCGGCAACCTTCGCCAACTGCAAGAAAGTCATGACCCGCTGATCATTACGTTCCACGAGCGCAGCCAGCGCTTCCAGAGCTATCTGGTGGATATCGATCGCGAGAGCAACATGATTGCCCTGGACGAAATGATTCCTCGCGACGGCGAACGCTATCTGCTGGCCGGCGAACCCTTCAAGGTCGAAGGCTTCCATGAAGGCGTGCGCATCGCGTGGGAAAGCAATGGCCCGCTGACTATCGATGAGTCCGGTGGCAGCCGCTGCTACCGCGGCACGCTTCCGGATGAAGTGATCTATCACCAACGCCGCAATGCGTTTCGTGCTGCGTTGAAGCTGGCGCAACTGGTAGACGTCGATCTGGATGGCGAAAAACTCAAGGCGCCGATCAGCGGCAAATTGCTGGACATCTCGGCCACCGGCTGCAAATTGCGTTTTTCCGGCGACATTACCGGCAGCCTTCAACTGGGCCAGGTCTATGACCGCTTCGTGGCCGCCCTGCCCTTCGGCAAGATGACGGCTCCGGTCGAGCTGCGCTACCTGCATTTCGAAGAAAAAATCTCCACCACCTTTGCCGGCGTACGCTTTCACAACATGAGCGGCCTGGTGCAACGGCAGGTCGAGCGTTTCGTTTATCAGCTGCAACGCGAAGCACGACGCTTCGACAAAGACGACTTCTGATAACGGCGCGTCAAAAAAACGGGCAGTCCCTTGCGGTGACTGCCCTTTTTTATGCCTGCCGTTAAGGCCTGGCTTCGTTCAAGCGCTGTTCGTTAGCAGAATCCGGCTCTTCTGGTGAAGCATCGGATTGTGGCTCCGACTCCGGACTCGGTTCAGGAGGCGGGCTTTGCATCTGATCTTGAACCACCTGCTCATCGACCCGCGGGTCCAGGCAAGCCACCAGTGGCGAACTCGACATACTGTCCGGCATGGCCACGTGGTGCAGCGGTGCGTCGTCCACCTGATGCAGGTTGGTGACCGCTTTCGGGCGAATTCGCCACACCAGTACCAGAGCGAAGAAGACGAAGAAGGCATACAGCATGTGACTGCCGAACATCTTCATCAGCACGCCTGCGGCCAACGGACCGATACTGGCACCGACACCGTAGGTCACCAGCAACATCGCTGTCAGGGACACACGACGATCGGCTTCCACATGGTCATTGGAGAAGGCTACGGCCAGCGGATAGAGGCAGAACTTCACCAGTGAACAGACGAAGCCGGCGATGAACAGCACCTCCAGCGGCACCTGCTTGAGGATCGCCAAAGGCAAGGCAGCCAGCGCCAGGATCACCGCAAAGCAGCGAATCAACAGTGCCCGGTCATAACGGTCGGAAAGCCAACCCAAGGGCCACTGCACCAACAAGCCAGCGAAAATGCAGCTACCCATGAACAGACCGACCTGTTCTGTGGAGAGCCCCTGCTGCGAGGCATACAGCGGCGCCAGACCGTAGAACGAGCCGATGATCAGGCCAGCACCGAGGACCGTACTCAACGATTGAGGTACGCGTTTGATGAAGAATCGCGGCTCCATGGGCGCCGGGTGCAGCGGTGCTGGGTGAATCCGACGCGTCAGTGCCACCGGCACCAGGCACAGGGCGAAGCACAATGCGACCAGCATCAGCAATTCCAGACCCAGGCTCGGATGCATGACCAGAATCAGCTGCCCAAGCACCAGGCCAAGATAGGACGCGATCATGTAGCCGCTGAATACCGTGCCTCGTTGACTCGCTTCGGCCTGCTCGTTCAGCCAACTCTCGATGACCATGTATTGGCACATCATGCCGAGGCCGACGATTACCCGAAGAAAGATCCAGGCCGGCAGAAAGTCCACCAGTCCATGCCCGAGCACCGCGGCCCCGACGATCCCGGCACACGCCGAATACGCTCGGATGTGCCCGACCCTGGCTATCAACCGGTGACCGATCTTGCCGCCCAGCACCAGACCGAAGTAGTTGGCTGCCATCAACGCACCGACCCACAGACTGTCGACATGGTCAGCCGCCAGACGAAGGCCCAGGTAAGTACTCAGCAGACCGGAGCCGATCAACATCATCAGCGAGGCGAAATAAAGCGCTCGAAAAGGTTTCCAGATTTGGCGCATCGGCGTTCCGAGCGGCTCCTTGCAGTGAGATTCGGTCTACCGAAAAGATAGACCGTTATAGACAGTGCGTCAGGCCTGGGCTGCTAGAACACGCCGTTCCCAGGGGGTAATTTCATCAAGGAAGCTGGTCAACTCCATGCTCTTCGAAGCGATGTAACCTTCGATGAATTCGGTACTGAACAGTTCCTTTGCCAACTGGCTTCGTTTCAGACGCTCAAGAGCACCATGCAAGGTACAGGGCAATGAAAGATTGTCCGGCACTTTGAATTCGCCCTGGATGGGTTCGCTTGGCTCCAGTTTCTGGTCAATACCGTACAAACCGGCAGCCAGGCTGGCGGCAATCGCCAGATAGGGGTTGGCATCGGCGCCCGGCAAACGATTCTCGACCCGACGAGCGACCGGCGAGCTGGCCGGAATGCGCAAGCCCGCGGCCCGGTTGTCATGGGACCAGCAGGCATTATTCGGGGATGCGTAGGGGTGACACAAGCGCTGATATGAATTCACATTCGGCGCAAACAGCGCGGTGAAATCCGCCATGCACGCTTGTTGTCCAGCGATGAAATGACGGAAGGCCGCGGTCGGCTGGCCGGCCTCACCGCTGAACACGTTAAGTCCGGTGTCGGTATCGACGATACTCTGGTGAATATGCATCGAGCTGCCCGACGTATGCGCCAGGGGTTTGGCCATACATACCACGGTCAGGCCGTGCTTGAGTGCGACTTCCTTGAGAAGGTGCTTGAACAGGAACGTCCGATCGGCCAGTAACAGCGCATCGCCGTGCAGCAGGTTTATCTCGAACTGGCTGACGCCCATTTCGTGCATGAAGGTATCGCGTGGCAAACCCAAAGCCGCCATGCATTCGTAGACTTCATCGAAGAATGGCCGCAAACCGTTATTGGAGCTGACACTGAACGCCGAATGACCGTCCTCGCGACGCCCGTCCAGGCCGATGGGCGGTTGGAATGGCTGAGCCGGATCGGTGTTGGGCGCGAAAACAAAAAACTCCAGCTCCGTCGCCACTACCGGTGTGAGACCTGCTGCCGCGTAGCGCTGGATAACTTTCTTGAGCTGGCCTCGAGTCGAGAGATTGGAGCTTTCTCCGGTCAACTCATCCGCATCACAAATGGCGAAGGCACGAGGCGGTTTGCTCCAGGGTAAGCGATGGATTTGCGCGGAATCGGGTACCAGTGCGAGATCGCCGTCGTCACTGCCGTAAAAACGCGGTGGCGGATATCCGCCCATGATGCATTGCAACAGCACGCCCCGCGCCATTTGCAAACGACGGCCTTCGAGGAAGCCCTCGGCGGTCATCACTTTTCCCCGTGGCACGCCGTTCAGATCGGGCGTGACGCACTCAACTTCATCAATGCCCTTCAATCGCTGCGCGAATGAACTCGGGCCATCGCTTGTCATGACGCTATCCTTGTTTTTATGCGAACCGAGAACGGTAACCCGCACAAAATAGGCTCCGCGTATTCGGAATATCAAGCAGCGTCTAACAATAAAATGTTGCTACCTGAACAATGAATCAGGGCAGGTAAATGCTGAAAACTCCGCCGCCCAATGGACCGCCGTTGCTGATTTCAGTCCGCCCGACGACCCCATTGCGTTGATGCAATGCCGCAATACGCCCGGCGAAGTACAACCCCAAGCCGGTGCTGCCGCTACTTTGATTGATGCCCTGCACGTAATCCGTCTGATGCTCGATCATCTGCGCGGGGTAGCCTTCGCCGTCATCGTTGATGGTCAGCACCAACTGCCCTGCTTCATCACTGGCGCTGATCAGGACCGCATGACGGGCATAGCGGATGGCGTTGTTGATGCAGTTGGCCAGAACCGAGGCGATCAGCTCTCGATCGAAAAAGCCCAGCGGGCTCAAGGGATCGACCTCAAAAGTCGCAGCGATACCGCGACTGGCGAACACTTCATGATGACAAGCCAGTTGTGCTTCGATGAAGTCATCCAGTTCGTGATAGGCCGGTTGCAAGGGCATCTGGTTCACCCCCAGCTTGTAGAGGCCCAGCAACTGCACGAGCATGCCGTTGAGGTGAGCGAACTCGAACTCGATAACGCCTTGTTCCGGCGTATTCGCCACCGGGTCAGGAAGCTTCGACAACCATTGGCTGTGAGCCTGCATGAGCATGGCCAACGAGTTTTTCATGTCGTGCACGGTGGACGCGATCACCGTGGAGAAATCCAGGTTTTGCTGGTTGTCGTTCATTCGCCAAACGCCTTGCTTTTGAGCTTCTGGTAGCGCGGATAACGGGCATCGGTGTCAGGCATCAGACCGACCATTTTCAGACACTTTCGACATTCCTCCAGCTCAGGCGATGGCACGCCGGTGTCCGTGCCGTGAAGCAGCGATTGCGCCATGTTCAACGCGATACTGATGTTCTTTGGCTGCATTGTCAGGGCTTTACGGAACACTTCCCGGGCCTCGACCAGATTGCCGGTTTTGTAGACGCGCACGCCCTGCCGATTGAGGTCCGCCGCGGCATTGCCGGCGTTCAGAATGGTCGGGTCATCGGTGAGCTTGGCAATGTCCTTCATGACAGCCGGATCGTCGCCGTAAATTTCCACGCAGTTTTTCAGCATCGAAGTGCCGGCTTCTGCCTGTCCGAGCATTTGCAACTGCTTGGCCACCAACAACGCCGCCTCGGCGCTCATGAACTGCTCCATGCCATCGAGACGCAGCATTGCCTGCTCTGTGAGCTTTTCAGCGGTTTCGGCATCGTTGAGCAACAGGCTGGTAGCCTTCATCAAACGCGCACGGATCTGCAGGCCGGGATCGGAAGGGTTTTCCTTGGCCACGGCACTCAGCGTTGTGTTGATCTCCAGCCGCGTCCGGGTATCCAGGCCTTTTTCGCTGCCCTTGCTGATCAGGGCGTGAGCCAGACCAAGGTTGCTCTCGGCATCCTTGAACCGTGATTGGGCACCTTGGGCAACGGCCTGCCTGTAGGCTTTTGAGGCGGTATCGAAGTCTTCATTGGTCATCGCCAGCTTGCCCAATTGTGCCTGACGTCGGACTGCCAATGGCGACAGGCGAATCGCTTCTTCCAATACTTTCTGGGCGGACTTGGTGTCCCCTTCTGCCACCATCACATCGGCCATGCCGTCGTAGAGCGTCGGCATCATGGGGAACACTTTAAGCGCCTTTTCGTAGACGCCTTTAGCCTGGGCAACCTGTCCACGTTTGAACAGCAGTTTGCCCAAGCCGGCATAGGCCCAAGGCAAGGGGCGATCGGCGATGATGCTATCGTAGAGGCGCTCCAGCGCTTCATTCTGATTCAGATCGCGCAATGCATCGGCGCGATAACGCAGGCACAACGGCGAGTAGCGGATGTCCTGCTTGCATAGAGCAATGCAGGCATTGAGCACTTCAGCCGGTTTGCCTCGGTCGAGGGCCTGCAGGATTGGCTTGAGCAACGTTTTGCGCTGCACCAGACGTTCAAGACGCTGTGCCAGGCTTGAACGGTTGAACGGCTTGGTCAGATACGCGTCGGGTTCGTGCTCCAGCGCGCTGAGTACCATTGCCTGACTGGTTTCGGCAGTCACCATGACAAAGACACTTTCATGGCTGATCAGCTTCTCGATCATCAGGTCTTCAAGCACCTGCTGACCGTTCTTCTTGCCATCCCCCAAGTGAAAGTCCTGGAGGATGAAATCGTAGGATTTCTGCGAGCACATTTTCAGCGCCTGCTCGCCGGTGTCGGCGGTATCCACATCCTTTACGCCCAGTTCGCGCAGCATGGACCTGACCGAGCTGCGGAAGTCCGAAAAATCATCGACGATCAGAAAACTCTTTTGGTGATACGACAGCATCGAAGATTTCCAGGCAATTTAAGAAGAGGAGCCGAAAGGCAAATCAATGGGCAAGATCAGCGTCACTGCTTTTCACGCGCGCAGATGATAGCCAGTAGCCATAGGCTATCAAGCGATTTCTCTGAACAGCGATTGCGAGAAATGAAGACCCTGTGACTGTATGGTTATCGGCCAGGGGTGGCGTTCTCTTGAAGCGAGAGATGCTTAATCGCACGATTTGCCGACGATAACCCTTGAAGAGGGGAAGAGCTGAGGCTGGGTTTTTTGCGAACTTTCACACGCGCAAAAACAAAACCCCAACTGCTTTCGCAATTGGGGTTTCGGAATTTAATCT
>NZ_JBSVXG010000165.1:0-13313 GCF_054070595.1 Pseudomonas sp. SDO55104_S430
TGATTCGAGGCGAATCCTGAACGTATTTTATTACCGCCTGCCAGAAATTCTCACCAATTAAATAAGTTCCATTAAATGGATCCATGTATGAATTATCATCGAATCGCTCAACGTAATTCTGCAACAGTAGTTCATTACATTTTTTCTGCTCATAAGCGACTAATGCCCCCCAATCATTCGTGCGCGGCTTGATTCTTAACCACTCGATATATTCTTCGAAATCCAACACTTTAGCCATGATCTTTCTCCCAAATTGGTTCGAACACCAGAGCGGTTCACCATTGTGACGTAGGGCTCGATATAAACAGGCAATCACTGGCACCCACTTCAGAGCGCCAACACAAACCGCGCATCATTGAGCTTGGTCAGAGCATCCTGCTCATACGTAATCGTCGCTCTTGCTACTAAATTTCCCGGCTGAAACTTACGTAATTCAACCGCGGAAATATGCGTCTCCAGCAACCTGCTGTCCGCCTGCGCCTTGGTGACGACATGTTTGTCGAACAGCGAATAGCTGTAGTCCTGTCCGCTGGTATCTTTTCCCACCAGCAAGACATCCAGTACCTGGCCTTCGCGGATGAAGACCCAGCCGAAGTCAAAAAAGAATCTTTCACCTTGGGCAGGCACCTGGCTGATGTAAATGGTGCCGTTGGTGCTTTGTGCCTGAGTTGACTGGATAGCGCGGTATTGGGCTTTCGGGACCGGGTTCACACGCAAGATAAAGAGGGCTGACTTTTCCGGCACCGTGTCGCCCTTCGGTGTGACGAAGCAGTAAACGGTGACCGACTTGTCCATGTTGGCCGGGATGCAATGAGCCGGGATGTTGAACGTCCGTCCCCCCGGTTCCTTGGGCGTGGTCGCGATGAACTTGCCGGTAGTGCCGAAGCCCTCGAAGTGCACGGCGATTTCGTCATCGGGGCTGTAGCTGGCATCGTCCGGGATGATGATGTCGACGCCGACGCCCGCCAGGTCCGCGGCATCGATTTCACCCTCGCCCTCCACAGGCTTATCGCCAGGCCTTGCGCCATTCACGATCAGCATGGGCAAGTGCAGACGATCACGAATCAGCGCCGAGTATGGAGTAGCCGACATGGCCGCCCCGATCCAGCCGAACTGGTACAGCAGGCTGATCGGGTTACCGTTGTTGGTCATGACCCATTCGGGAGGGACCAGAAACTCGATGAAGCCTTTGTCGATGGTCGAGATATCGACCTGTGCCTGCAGGATCAGCGGTTCTGCATCGTCGGCATCGGAGTCGACGTGACACAGCACCTCATCGCCAGCGTTCATGCCCGGATAGGCATCGATTCGCAATGGCAGGCCATCGGGATACTGGGAGGGTTTGATCGGATCACCCGGGGTGTGGCCGACGATGCTCAAGGCCGGCAAGGTGGGTTCCAGGGGCGGAACCAGTTGAAAGGTTTGCATGGTCGACAGGGTTGTTTCACTGCTCGTACCCACGTACTGAATGCCGTAGCGCACCTCGATCCGGCCACCGTCCACCCGACGCAGATCGCTCTTGGGCAGAAACAGCGCGAAAGGTTTGCCCAGGTCTTGCTCTGTCACCTCGCTGGGGTATTCAAGCGCCGGCAGATACTCCTGGCCGTCCGCTTCATAGCGGCGGCAATGCAGAGTGACGATGTCGCCTTTGGACATCGCCTGATAGGGCACCATGTCCACATCCAATTGGGTCGGGGCAACGCTCAGGTCCAGGTGCAAGTCATGGGACTGCTTGATCTGCAGCACCGGCAACGCGGGTCTCGCACGGGGGCGTTTGCCTATGTAAAAAAATATCCGGCGCGACTCATCGCCAGGATCGGGGGCACCGAATGGACGTACGCGGTAGGAGTAGAAGGCATACCCATTGCGAAGACCAACGATCGTGTGGTTTTCGATCTCCGCCGGCATGCCGTCGGGGGTTACCTTGCTCAAATCGACGGTGACCTGATTGTTGAGTTCATCCACCACCTCGCCATGTTCGCCGCAGCCGAGAAAGTTCAGGACGATCAAGTCGTTATCGCCCATGTTGCCCCACTTGATATACGTCATCAGTTTCGCACTGCCCAACTTGTCCACATCCACCGCATTGTCGGCTTCAATTGCAGGGACGGTCGGTGCGGGGTTCGGATCAATCATGATTGAAGGTCCTTGAATTCAGGCAGTTATATCAACGAAGTGTGCGGATGCCGCAATACTGGGCACATTCTTACGCCTGAATTTCAGGTTTGGGAACTATCAGAACTGCTAGGTTTACGAAGCTGGAATTCCTGTTTAGTGTGATTTGAAAGGCTTATGGTCAATCAAACTGACAAGCAGGAGCACATTGAAATGAGCATGCAAAAACTCATGATCGGTGGTTTTTTGGCAAGCTTCGGGATGATCCAGGCGGGTTACTTGCAGGCTGCGGGAACAATCACTTTGTGGGAGAAAGACAATGAAATCCAGTGTTCCCTTCCAGCGGTGTCGCAACCGAATGGAGGACCAATAGATTACTCTTTCAAGAATGACGACCAAAACTCTTGCAAGAATGATCAATACTACTCGGTGAGTCTTGACAACGTCGACTCGGGATTAATCATCTCCTTCTTCAATGGCCAGGAAAATGATCGATGCTATAGATATCGTTGGGAAATGGAAGTGAAAACCATCAAGCAACCAACGACAACACAGAAAATCAATCTTTCGAGCTTATGGGGAATGCCTGAGGGAGCGATTGTTGAACCCGGCGTTATGAAACTTAGAAGTATTGGCAAAGGGCAAGTTCACGGAAAACTCTCATGCGTGCGCGTAGAACGTAAGTAACCACTCCCCGTCTTCGAGGTTCTGTTCATGTCCGCTCCTACCGCCCTCCATTCCAACGCAACCAACTTCGCCAGTTACGTCAAATCCGGCGTCGACCCGCGTACCGGCCTGTACACCATTTCGCTAGCACTGCCTGAGGTCAAAACCTGCGACCTCAGTGGCCCGGTCGTCCCGTTGCAATTGGCGTTCAGTCCGCTCAATACGCTGGACAATGGTTATGGAAAAGGCTGGAGCCTGCCGCTGACCGAGTATGCACCTGGCAAGCAGATCCTTTCCCTGCACTCTGGAGAAAGTTTCAAGGTCACGGGCGACTACGGTGACGAGGGTGAGCCCAACCGCCTGAAAATGAAAGAGCAGAAAATTGCTTCGTTCAAACTCTTTGAGCTGACCAACGATCCCCGTGGACACTACATGGTGGTGCATGCCGACGGGCTGGTGGAGTTTCTCAAGCTCACCGGCACCACACCGCAGATTGCGGTGCCGGTCATGTTGTGTTCCGCACAGGGTCACCAGGTGACGCTGGACTACCAGAATTTTGCCAGCGGGCGAATGCTGAACACCGTCAGGGATAGCCAGGGCATATTGCTGCAAGTGGTGCGCAACCTCACCGCCGGCACCGTGGAAATCGGGCTTAAACCTACGCAAGGTGTGCCGTTGGCGGTGTTCACCCTGCACCAGGAAGGCGGTCATTTGACCCGCGTCACCCTGCCCGTCGGCAATGGTGCAGGTTGGCGCATTGGGTATGGACTGGAGCGTAACCAGCTGTGCGTCAAGGAGGTCTGGACGCCTCAGGGCAGTTACGAACTCATTGGTTACAACGATGGTGGTCATTCTTACCCCGGAAACCCCGGGTTCCCCAACCTGCCGCGGGTTACTGACCATGTCACCGATCCGGGCGCCGGGCAGCCGCCGGTGGTGGTGCAATACACCTACAGCAGTAACAACTTCCTTGGTTACAACGCCCCCATCAGCTGGGATGACGAGGGAGAAGACAACCTCTACAAGATTCTGGGCGGTTACGAGTACGAAACCCGGGAAATGCTGATGGATGGTGCCAATCCCCTGCAAACCATTATTCGCACATTCAATCGTTTCCACCTGATGACCGCGAACGTCACGACCCGAGGCAACAGCCGCAAAGAACACAAAATCACCTATTACGCCAACGACACCGACTCGTTCGAAAACCAGGACCCGCGCTGCCAGTTGCCGCAAATAGCCACTGAAACCTGGTACCTGACCGACGACCCGCGCTTCTGGCGGCAGGACAAGAAACTGTCGGAGTACGACATTTACGGCAACCTGACCAGGACGGTGCAGGCCAACGGCATCACCGAGCAAATGTCCTATTACCCAGCCGAAGGGGTGCCCGGAGAATGTCCGGCAGACCCTTACGGTTACGTCCGCCACATACGAGAAAAAACCGTAACCCCGGCCTCGGATCGAAACCTTGTGCCGGATCTGCAAAGTGGCGCCCCGACAATGCGCACACGTCACTTCTATGAATCAATGCCACCCCTGATCGGCGGTACCGTCCC
Organism: Pseudomonas sp. SDO55104_S430; assembly: GCF_054070595.1. Taxonomy (NCBI): domain Bacteria; kingdom Pseudomonadati; phylum Pseudomonadota; class Gammaproteobacteria; order Pseudomonadales; family Pseudomonadaceae; genus Pseudomonas; species Pseudomonas sp. SDO55104_S430. The sequence continues at coordinate 4,341 of NZ_JBSVXG010000165.1, forward strand.
CAGCGTTGTGCTGATCGAGGAACGGCTGATGGAGGTCAAGGGTTCGGTCGAGGATCTGCTGCAGAAAACGACGTACACCTACATCAACGATCCTGCGAACCCGCTGACCCATGCCCGCCGTAAACAACAGGCGGTGACACTGGGTAAAGCGCCCGCCTGCACCACTTTCTGCGACTACGAGTACAGCAAGGAAAGCGCCACCTATCCCCGATTCGCCGGTGAAACGGTATTGCGTACCACTCATACCCTGACCACCGATTTCGACAACGTCAGTAAAAGCGTTTCCCAGGAGCGCTCGCTGCTTAATGGCGAGCCACTGCTGGTCTGGGACGATGATGAGGAAATTCGCTACAACTACGATGTACTGGGGCGTGTGGTGAAAGAAGAAGAAGCGCCGAACACACCCTACGCCGCGAGCCGCACGTTCACCTACAGACTGATCCGCCCGGCAGACACCGGTGATGCACCGGTGACCGATCTTGCGGGTCAAGAGATGGAAGACTCCAGGAAGATCAAGACCCGCACCTGGATGGATGGGCTGGGCCGTGCGATCAAGGAAGAATTGCAGGATCTGGACAATGCAGGCGGCAATCCACCGGCATTTCGCGCAACTTATGAGGCCAGATACGACGCCTTCAATCAGTTGATCGAGCAAACCGAAATCGACTGGCTGGAAAAGACCGACCTGCGATTGACCAGTACCTTCACCTACGATCTGTGGGGTACGCAGGACAGCGTCACCGGGCCCGATGGCATCAAGCGCAATACTCGTAACGATCCGATCAGCTTTACCAAAACGCAATGGATCGCGGGCGTCGGCAAGTCCGTCACAGTGTCGAATCGGTTCGATAAAACCGTCAGGACCGAGCAATACGACCTGAGTGGAAAACGCGTCAGCCTGCATCGCTACTTCTACGATGGGCTCAGTCACTGCACTGAAGAAATCAACCCGATGGGGTACGTCACCCGATACCGTTACGACGTTCTGGGTCGCCTTCTCACCAACACGTTGCCCGACAGAACGGTCATCAGCCATACCTATGCTGCGCACAGTGCCAAGCAACTGCCGACGTCCATCACTGTGCAGCCCGGCAATGCTCAGCTGCCATCCAGGACACTGGGTACACAACAGTTCGACGGGCTGGAGCGTTTGACGAGGATCAACGTCGGCGGACGCATTGAACAGTTGCACTACGAAGGGGGGCGGCTGCAGATCAGTCGTCGGGTCACTCCCGCAGGAAAGCACATCGACGTTGAATACAAGCCGGGACTGACCTATCGGCCAACGGCCATCAAACCACCTGAAGGCGATGCCACCTTCGATTACGACCCGCTCAATGGTGAACTCGCAACCTCAAGCAATGCGCGGGGTACCTTGAGTTTCACCTATAGCCAGGCGGGACATCTGGATAGCGAAACCTGGAAGGAGCCAACTACCGCGCAGCCATGGGTCACACGCTATACCAGCTCGTTGAAGGGTCGGCTGATGCTTCGCACCGATATTGGCAATGAGGTTACCGAGGCGGAGTATCACAAAACCAATGGGCGCATCATCGCAATGCGCCAGGGCCAATTGCAGGCCGCTTTTGAATACGACGCCTGTGGACGTTTGTACCGCACGACCAGCACCGATATGGGCAACGGCAACACGCTGACCACAACTCTGGCGTTCGATGACATCGGCCGGGAAATCGAGCGCACCCTTGAGTTGAATGATGCTCAGGGTCAACCGGTACAACCGGTTCGCAGCATTGAGTTGAGTTACCTGACCGATGGCAATGTGAAAAGCCGGCATCTGCGAGTCGATAACAGAACCGCGCTGCTGGAAAACTACGAATACGACTTGCGCGGCCGGTTGGAAGTGTATGCATGCTCGGGCGATCAGTTGCCCAAGGACCGATTCGGCAACGCCATAGTCAAGCAATACTTCGAATTCGATGCCTTCGACAACATCACTTACAGCCGCACCGACTTTGATGACGGCAGCCAAAACATCACGCACTTCAGCTTCGCTGACGAAGACCCTTGTAAACTGATCAAGGCCGTTCATAGTCATTTCGACTATCAGGAGCTGGCGACGGATTTCACCTACGATCCCGACGGCAACCTGATGCACGATACTCAAGGGCAGCAGTTGCACTACGACAGTCTTGGCCGGCTCATGGGTGTCAGCACGGCGGCTGGTCAACCCATCACCAGTTATGACTACGATGCCCATGACATTCTGGTGGCAACCAAAAACGAGGATCAGCCCGAAACCCTGCGATTCTATTCAGGCGACCGATTGAGCGACACAATCCACAATGGCCAGCATACCCAATTGCTTCATCTTGATAGCCAGCCGTTGGGGCAACAATCACCGGGAGACGGTAGCCAAACGTTGCTGTTATTGAGCGACGCCAAACATTCCGTAATCGCGGAAAGCCAAGCCGACCAATTGCGCAGTGCGATGTACACCGCCTACGGAGAATTCAGCAGCGATGCACCATTCAAGAGTCTCCTGGCCTTCAATGGCGAAGTGCGCGATGCAGTCGGCGGTTGGTATCTACTCGGCCAGGGCTATCGCGCCTACGACCCGTCCCTGATGCGTTTCTTCAACCCGGACCCATCAAGCCCCTTCGGTGCCGGCGGTATCAACTGCTACAAGTACTGTTCCGGCAATCCGATCGCGTTCAGCGATCCAAGTGGTCGTACGCAACAAAATGATCTCATTACCAACCCCTGGTTTGGTATCGGGGTGTCCGTTGCAACGGCGATATTCGGCATCATCGTTTCGCTCATTACATTCAATCCGGGACCGGCGGCCGCTGCTTTCAAACTCTCGACAGCGTCAGCCGTGGGTACCCTGATTGTGAATACGGCCGGCATTGCGGCAGCCACTGTCGGCGCAACCACGAGTGCGCCTGTCTTTGTGGGAGCGGCTGCTGCATTCACCAGCGGAGTGGCAAGTGCCTACTCTCTCACAACTACAATAGGGACAACGTTCGCGTCGTTTGGGGTGGAAGGCGCAAGCGCGTTCGTTCAGGACGAGCACGCAAACCGGTGGCTGACCCTGGTAGCGCTGGCCGTGGGTGCAATTGCCCTACCGGGCTTGAAAACGTTCAAACCACCCAAGTTTTACAAGGCACCAATTAAATCCAGCTCTGGTTCGGACAGGTATTTTGAAGAGCATTTTCGAACGATGATGGATTATGAAGCCGACGTCATGAGTGGAACGGATAAAGTCACCACTGTTCTTGATGTGCCGGACTTCTCAAATGCTCGAAAGGTGAGAGCTCTGCGATACAAACTGTTTGAGGCAGCAGCAACCGAAGGAGCCGACCCGATTCCTACACAGGGTGTCGAGTACTCTGGGCCGCAAACTACAACCCGCAAAAAAGGGCCCACGATTACAACATCGAAAGCGACAATTGAAGAAAGCCCGCCTGAAAGAAGGCAGGAATTCATGCGCGGCAGACAATCGAATCACAAGAAAAATCGCACGTTCAGAGTGTTGGAAGAATTGATTTAACAACCATCGGCCAGGCAGTCCTCATACGGTTGCCTGGCTTTTTTGCGTTCTGAATCCATAGATAAAGCATTCCCCCAATTGAGAGATCTCTCATATCCCCTCCCCCCACCCCTCTCTAACATCCGCCCGCCGAAACACCGATTCCCCTTCACTAAACACTCTCACGCCTTAACCCGCGTACCGCCCCCATGCCGTTTCGGCTTTTCGCACGGAGGCACTAAAAGGATTTGTACACATGAAAAAATCGCTCATCGCCCTGACCCTGGGTCTGGCCGCTTCCCTGGCGGGCACCTCCGCTTTCGCCAACAGCGTTGGTCAGGTCAACTTCACCGGAAACATCAATGCCAACACTTGCCCGGTTTACCCGATCGATCCGGGTACCGGTGCTCCGGGTCCGATCAACCTGGGCAGCGTGGCAGCCGTTGATTTCGGCGGCACGGTCGGCACCGAAGTCGGTGGTCGTGAATTCGCCCTGCTGATCAAGGACGGCGCGGCCTGCAACTTCGCCGTTGGCGACACCGCCACCGTGCAGTTCGACAGTACCCACGGCAACGCCGGTACCGACGGCAAGTACTACGGCATCCAGACCGGCGGCGCCTTGGGCGTTGCCCTGGCGATCAAGGACAACGATGACAAGCACATCGACAGCGGCACCCAGTCGAAGGCTTACCCGCTGAACCCGGTCGGTGAAACCCGCATGATGTTCAACACCAAGTACCGCTCCGTGGCGGCCACCGTCGCGCCAGGCCCGGTGATTGCCAACGTCAACTTCATCGTCGCCCTCCCTTAAAACTCACCCTTGAGCGCAGAGCCCGTCTGCGCTCAAGGGCGTGCGCTGCATGGCGCGTCCCCGCATCGCCCTGAGGTATTTCATGTTTCATTCGATCAAATCCTTGAGCCGGCACAGGACCGCCCGCGGCGGTGCCATGGCTCTGCTGTTGCTGTCGGTGCACGTACCGGCCAGCCACGGCGCCCTGACCTTGAGCGGCACCCGCGTGCTGTTCGAGAGCGATAAACGCAGCGTGTCGCTGGTGGTCGCCAACCCCGGCGACAAGCCGTATGCGGTCCAGGCATGGGTCAACACCAGTGCCGATGACACCACCACCTCCGTGCCGTTCGTGGTGTCGCCGCCGTTGTTCCGGGTCAATGCCGGCAAGGAGCAGCAACTGCAGATCAACGGGCTGCCGAACACGCTGCCGACCGACCGCGAGTCGCTGTTCTTTTTCAACGCCCAGGAAATCCCCCAGGTCGAGGCGGACCAGGGCAGCAACGTGCTGAACATCGCCATTCGAACCCGCATCAAGCTGTTCTATCGCCCGAGCCAGTTGAAGGACAACCCGAATCTGCGTCTCAAGGATTTGCAATGGTCGGTGCAGCAGGTCGGCGGCAAGACCGGTCTGGTGGTGAACAACCCCACGCCTTTTCACTACACCTTCCATCGTGTGGAAGTAAGTGCCAACGGCCGCACGCAGACCCTGGTCACCCCGCCGATGGTCACCCCGCTCGACCGCCAGCTGTACCTGCTCGACCAGATCACGCCGGGCCCCGACATGCGTGTGTCCTTCACCACCATCAATGACTACGGCGGCATCACCCCGGCCATCAGCCAGCCACTTCAGATCAGCCGCTGATCGCCCCTCGCATTCACTAGCCAGGACGTAAATGATGATTGCTTTCAAGGGCCGTCGGCGCGTGCCCGCTCGCCAGCGTTTTGCCCAGCTTTTCTTGATCGGCAGCGGCAGCGCCGCCCTCGTCGAGGCAGGGCCTGCACTGGCCGGCGCCCCGCTTTCCTTCCAGAGCGGCTTCATGCACCAGGGCTCCAGGCAGCCCGCCGATGCCGGCCACCTTGCCTTGCAGGCGCTGGCTGAAACCCAGGCGCTGGGCCCGGGGCGGTATCAGGTGGAGGTGCGCGTCAACCACGAATACCGCGGTCGCCACGAGTTCGACTTTGTCCCCGACGAATCCGGCGAGCTGGCGCCCTGCTTCAGCGCCGCACAGCTTGAAGCGTTCGGCGTGAAGCTCGATGCGCTGGCCAACCCCGAACAGCTCGGCGCCGATTGCCTGCAACTGAGCACCTTGATCGAGGGCGCGCGCAGCGAATTCGACGGTGGTGCGCTGCAACTGGCCCTTTCCATTCCGCAGATCGCCATGCGCCGCGACGTCGCGGGCTACGTCGACCCCGAGCGCTGGGACGAGGGCATCAACGCGGCATTCCTCAACTATCAGGTGTCCGCACAACAGGGTTCCAACCGCAATGGCTCCAATAACAGCCAGGACCTGTTCCTCAACGCCGGCGTCAATCTCGGCCCGTGGCGGCTGCGTACCAATCAGAGCGGGCGTCAGGACAGTCACGGCGAACGGGAATGGACCCGCGCCTACACCTACGCGCAGCGTGACCTGCCGGGCATGAACGCCAACCTGACCCTGGGTGAAGCGTTCACCGGCGGCGATGTGTTCAAGAGCGTGCCGATCAAGGGCGCGCTGGTCAGTTCCGACGCCGGCATGCTGCCCGACTCGATGCAAGGTTATGCGCCGGTGATTCGCGGCGTGGCGCTGAGCCGCTCGCGTCTGGAAGTGCGGCAGAACGGCTATCCGATCTACTCGACTTACGTCAGCGCCGGCCCCTACGAGATCGATGACCTGAACACCGGTGGCGGCGCCGGCGAGCTGGAAATCATCCTGACCGAAGCCGACGGTCAGGTTCGACGCTTCACCCAACCCTACGCCTCGCTGGGCAATCTGCTGCGCGAAGGCAGCTGGCGTTACAGCGCCGCCGTCGGGCGCTACAACTCCGCCAGCCACATCGACGACCCGCTGATGTGGCAAGGCACCCTGGCCATGGGCAGCGCCTTTGGTTCGACTTTTTATGGCGGCCTGCTCGCCAGCGAGCATTACCAGGCGATGAACGTCGGCATCGCCAAAGACCTGGGCAGCATCGGCGCCCTCGCCCTGGACATCACCCGCTCCGATGCCGATCTCGACACTCGGGAGCTGGACTCGGTGCAGGGCACCAGTTACGCGATCAAGTACGGCAAGACCTTCCCCACCCGCACCAGCCTGCGCTTTGCCGGTTATCGCTATTCGACCGAGGGCTATCGCGATTTCGATGAAGCGGTGCGCCAGCGTAGCCAGGACGCCAGCTTCCGTGGCAGCCGCCGCAGCCGCCTGGAAGCCGCGGTCTACCAGAACCTCACGCCGCAGAGCTCGCTGACGCTGTCGTTGTCCCAGGAAGATTTCTGGCGCAGCAACTATCAGCGTCGGCAGTTCCAGTTCAACTTCAACACCCAGCACAAGGGTGTCGGTTACACCCTGTTCGCCAGCCAGTCGTTGAGCGATCGGGAGCAGCACAGTGATCGCCAGTTCGGCTTGAGCGTGACGCTGCCGCTGGGCTTCGGGCACACCAACTCGGCGACTTTCGACGTCCAGAAAAACGGCAACACCCACAGCCAGCGCGCCAGCCTCAACGGCAGCCTGGACGACAACCGCTTCAACTATCGCGCCGCAGTGGCCAACCAAGACAATCGCCAGCAATCGGCGGAACTGTCGATGGGTTACCAGACGCAATACGGCAACGTTGGCGCCGGCGTGAGCCAGGGCAATGACTACCGCAACCTGTCGATGAACGCCACCGGCGCCGTGCTGCTGCATGGCGACGGCATCGAACTGGGTCCGTATCTGGGGGAAACCGCGGGACTGGTGGAAGTGCCGGGGATCAAGGATGTCGGCATCGCCAACGCGCCGGGTGTACGCACCAATGAACGGGGATACGCGCTGGTGCCGTACCTGCGCCCTTACCGGGTCAACCATGTGGAACTGGACACCGATCAGCTGGGGCCGGACGTGGAGATCGACAACGGCACGGCGCAGGCGGTGCCTCGGCGTGGGGCCGTGGTCAAGACCACCTTCGCCGCCCGTTCGGTGAACCGCATGGTGATCAACGCCACCTTCAACGGCCAGCCGTTGCCCTTCGGTGCGCAGGTGCGCGATCGCGAGAACGCGGTGATCGGTGTTGTCGGCCAGGCCGGCCAGCTGATGCTCAGCGTCGACGATCAGCCGCAATCACTCGAGGTGCGCTGGGCTGGGCAGCAATGTCAGCTTGACATCGATCCGCAGCACAGCGAGCTGACCGAGGGTTATCGGATGCAGGACTTGATCTGTCGCTGACTTGCACTTATTCAGACGGCGCCGGGTGCGCCGTCGTTCTTTTTTGAAGGAAAACGTTCATGAAATTATCACTGCGCCGGGGCCTTGGCCTGGCGGGGATCGTCGTCGGCTGGCAGCTGGCAACGCCTGCGCTGGCCAACACCTGCTTCTGGGATGGCGCGGCCGGGCCGATGGATTTTCAGGCGGATGTGGGCAGCGTTTATGTGCCGCGCGATGCGAAGATCGGCAGCATCATCGGCGTCGTCGACAAACTGATCCAGACCAGCAACCCCGGGAACCTGGGCATCACTTGCAGTAACGATGGCAGCGTGACCCTTAACTTCAGCGCCTTGCCGACGGCACCCTTCGATCGCCGGGTGCATGAGCCTATTGGCGGAGAGGATTCCAGCGGTAGGATTTTCATGACCAACATTCCGGGGGTCGGTGCGCGTATCACTCTGGAGGTACCGTTCGAAGGGCGATTCGACAATGAATTCGTGCCGATTGGCGGCAAGCCGATCGTGCCGTTCGAGGCACAAATCACCCGGACATTGCTGTCGCCGTTCAAGCTTTCGCGGCTGCGCAGCAAGGTGACGCTGGTGAAAACCGGGGTGATTCCACCGGGACCGCATCAGTTGAGCCGGCAGCTGTTCGACGGGCATTTCACCGGGGTCGGCAAGGGTTTCATGTACGGTTTGAGAGGCACCGTGGTGCAGTCGCAATGCGCGGTGGGCGCCAACCCGGTCAGCGTCGACCCGGTGCCGCTGGGTGACTGGAACACCTCGGACTTCACCCATCCAGGCTTCACCACCGCCCCGACCAGCTTCACCATCAGCCTCACCAGCTGCCAGACCGACCCCACCGGCGGTAACGAGGCCACCGCCCACATCCGCCTCGACGGCGCCAACGGCTCCCTGCCCGAAGGTGACGGCAGCCTGGGCATCTTCAACCTGAGCCCGACCTCCACGGCGGCCGGAATGGGCATCCAGATCCTGCGCGGCGACGGCGTGACGCCAGTACCCTTGGGCAGCGACGCGGATTTCGGCTTGATCGAGGACGGCAAAGACAAAGTGCTGGATTTCAAGGCGCGCTTCTACCAGCTCAAAAACAGCGCCGACATTCGTGCGGGCAAGGCCGAGGGCTCGCTGAGCTTCACCCTCACCTATCAATAAACCGAGTTTCCTGGAGCACTGATCCATTGTGGGAGCGAGCCTGCTCGCGATGATGTCGGCACAATCAACATCGATGTCGCCTGACCCGCCGCCATCGCGAGCAGGCTCGCTCCCACAGTTTTTGATCTGCTGCTAACACAAATCCAG
>NZ_JBSVXG010000166.1:0-13239 GCF_054070595.1 Pseudomonas sp. SDO55104_S430
TCAGTCGATGAATTTGCAGGCTGACACACCGCTTTCGCGAGCAAGCCCGCTCCCACATGGGGCCTTTGTTGGCCTCAGATTTTGTGTACACACCCCCGCATTTACTGGGCCAAAAGCCCTCCCTCACGAAAGTATTAGCACCATTTGACGTGTGCCCCATCGCAAACCAGCTACTACCGTGGGTCAGGAAAGAAACGGTTTCCGGGTCGTAGCAGTTTCGACACGAGCGTCGAGGCATCACCGTCATTGCTACACACCCTTCATGGAATGAAGTGGTTCCCCCACGCAAGGAGCTCCCTGTGGAAGCAAGGTTTCGCATTGCCCTCGTTTCGCGTTTTTCCCCACTTTCCCTTGCCGTGCAACTCGGTGTCGCCGGATTGTTGTTCGGTGCTGCCATTCCGCAGGCGCAGGCCACCTGTTCCACGGCGGGCTCGACAGTCACCTGTACCGGCGTGCCGTCGCTGCCGCTGTTTCTCAACAACTTCTCCAGCGCGACCAGTGGGCTGACGGTCAACGTCAACAGCGGGGCGCAGATGAATGCGACTCTCGGCGGTCATGTCATGGACCTGACCGGAGTCAACATCACGCTGAACAACTCCGGCACCATCGACCCGGCACTGCTTGGCCTGGTCTCGGTACTCAGTGGTGGTGCGTTCATCGGCACAGGCGCCTCCAGTACCGTCAGTATTCTCAACAACGCCAGCGGAATCATCCGCGGCACGGGGATGTTGCTCGGACTCAACCTGACCAGCGTCGACGGGTTGGCCATTGGCGTTAACAACGCGGCAACAGGCACCACCAGCATCACCAACAACGGCACTATCACCTCGACCGGTCTGTCGGTTGGCGGCATCACCCTGGCGGACACGCCGGTGATCGGAGTCATGGGCGGCTCGCAAGTCAACATGACCAACAGCAGCACCGGTGTCATCAACGGCCGGGTGGCATTCGAGACTTCGGCGGGGGGCAATACGTTCACCAACGCTGGCGCGATTACCGGTGGTGTGTCGATGGGCGCCGGCAGCACCAATACCTTTACGGCGGTGACCGGTTCCAGCGTCAACGTCGGTGACGGTGTGCAAATCAGCGTCGGCCTCGGCGGTCTGATCGGCATCAACCTGACCTTCGCCCCGACCGGCACGGTCGACGGCGGTGCTGCCGGCAACAACAACCTGATCCTGCAAAACACGGCCGGGATTGGCGGCGGCACCTCGGGTACCGGCACGGCGTCGAGCGCGACTTACGTGAACTTCAATAACCTCACCCTCAACAGCGGCACCTGGACGTTGCAGGGGCCGTTGGTCAGTGGCGCGACCACGCTCAATGGCGGCGTGGCGCAATTCAACAACAACGCCACGTTCGGTTCCGGGGTGATCACCTCCAACGGCGGGACTCTGCAGGCCAGCAACGCCGGGCTGAACATCGGTAACCTGATTTCCCTTGGCGCGGGCGGCGTCACGGTGCAGGGCGCCAACGCCACCACGTTGAGCGGCGTGATCTCCGGCAGCGGCGGCCTGACCAAACTTGGTGCCGGTCAACTCAACCTCAGTGGTGTCAACACCTACCTGGGCGGCACAACGCTCAGCGGCGGTACGGTGCAGGTGGGCAACAATCAGGCGTTGAGTACAGGCACGATCAACGTCACCGGCGCCTCGACGCTGTCGGCACCGGGCACGGTCAACCTGAGCAACGCCATCAGTCTCGGTGCCGGCCTGACCGCTTCCGGCACCGGTGCGCTGACCCTTGGCGGACTGATCTCCGGCAGCAGCGGTATCACCAAGACCGGCTCCGGCAGCCTGACCCTCAGCGGCGCCAACACCGGTTACAGCGGCACCACCACCCTGAGCACCGGCTCCTTGCTGGTCGGCAACAACAACGCCTTGGGCAGCGGCGTACTGAACACCGCCAGCGGCACCACCCTGGACAGCACCGCCAACGTCACCCTGGCCAACAACATCGGCATGACCGGCGCGCTGAACGTGCTCGGCAGCAATGCCCTGACCCTGGGCGGCGTGTTGTCAGGCACCGGCGGGATTACCAAATCAGGCACCGCAAGCCTGACCCTGACCGGCAACAACACCAACGCCGGCAACACGGTGCTCAATGGCGGCACGTTGTTCGTCGGCAGCAACACCGCCCTCGGTACGGGCGCGCTGAACGCCGCCGCAGGCACCACGCTGGATGCGACCACGGCGGTGACGCTGGCCAACGCCGTCACGGTGGCGGCAAGTCTGACCCTCGGTGGCACCCAGGCATTGGGCTTGAGCGGCGTCGTCAGTGGCGCCGGCAACCTGATCAAGAACGGCACCGCGAACCTGACCTTGAGCGGCAACAATACCTTCTCCGGCGGTACCGCGCTCAACGCAGGCACCTTGATTGTCGGCTCCAACACGGCGCTGGGGACCGGTGCTTTGACCGCCGCCGCAGGCACCACGCTGGATGCCAGCACGGCGGTTGCGCTGAACAACGCGGTTTCCCTCGGCGGCAACCTTAACGTCGGCGGCAGCGCCAACCTGACCCTCGGCGGCGTGGTCAGCGGCAGCGGCGGGCTGACCAAAAACGGTGCGGCCAATCTGATTCTCAACGGTGCCAACACCTTCCTCGCCGGCACCACGCTCAACGCCGGCACCCTGACCGTGGGCAACGCGGCCTCCCTCGGTGCCGGCAACCTCACTGTCGGCGGCGCGGCAACCCTGGACAGCAATGCGTCCGTGGCCTTGAACAACAACGTCACACTCAACAGCGCCTTGAGCATTGGCGGCAGCAATGCCCTGACGCTTGGCGGCGTGATCAGCGGCGCGAGCCAGTTGATCAAGAATGGCGCGGCCAACCTGATCCTCAACGGTGTCAACACCTTCAGCGGCGGCACAACCTTGAACGCCGGCAGTGTGACCGTCGGCAACGGCTCGGCGCTCGGTACTGGCGCACTGACCGTGGCTGGGGCGAGCACCCTCAACAGCAGTTCGGCGGTGACGCTCAATAATGCGATCAACCTCAACGCCAACCTCACCACGGGCGGCGCTAACGCGATGACCCTCGGCGGCGTGATCAGCGGCGCCAGCGGCCTGATCAAAACCGGCGCATCGAGCCTGACCCTCAATGGCAGCAACACCTACAGCGGCACCACGGCGTTGAACGCCGGCTCGCTGATCGTCGGTTCCAACACCGCGCTCGGTACCGGTGTGTTGAACGCCGGCAACGGCACCACCCTGGATGCTGGTACGGCAGTCTCTCTGGCCAACAACGTCAACCTCGGCGGCAACCTGACCGTGGCCGGCAGTAATGATCTGACCCTCGGCGGTGTCGTTGGCGGTATAGGCGGACTGACTAAAAACGGTGCGGCCGACCTGACCCTCAACGGCGCCAACACTTACTTTGGCAACACCGTACTCAACGCCGGCAAACTGATCGTCGGCAGCAACACCGCGCTGGGCGCCGGCGCACTCAACGCCGCCGCCAACACCACGCTGGACAGCAACACCGCCGTCAGTCTGCTCAACGCGGTGAACCTGGCTGGTGCGCTGAACGTCGGGGGCACGGCGGATCTGACCTTGAACGGAACGGTCAGCGGTGTCGGCAGCCTGGTGAAAAACGGCAGCGCCAACCTGATCGTCAATGCCGCCAACAATTACCTCGGCGGCACCACGTTGAATGCCGGAACATTGATCGTCGGCAACAGCTCGGCCCTGGGCGTCGGTGCGCTGACAGTGGCCGGTGCGGCGACGTTGGACAGCAACTCGCCGCTGGTCAGCCTCAGCAACAACGTCGCCCTCAACGCCGCGCTGACCGTCGGCGGCACGCAGAACCTGTCCCTCGGCGGCGTCGTCAACGGGACCGGTGCACTGGTGAAAAACGGTGCGGCCAACCTGACCCTCAACGGCGTCAACACCTACCAGGGCGGCACCACCCTCAATGCCGGTACGCTGACCCTCGGCACGTCCAGCGCGTTGGGTAGCGGTGCGCTGACTGTCGGCGGCGCGGCGACGCTGGACAACAGTTCGGCCTTCAGTCTGGGCAACAACGTCACCCTCAACGCCGGACTGACCCTCGCGGGCAACAACGACCTGACCCTCAGCGGCGTGATCGACGGCGCCGGCAGTCTGAACAAGAATGGCTTGTCGGACTTGACCCTGTCAGGCAACAACACTTTCACCGGCGCACTGAACATCCTTTCCGGCAGCGTCAGCACCCTCACTGCCAATGCGCTGGGCAATACGTCCGGGGTGAATATCAGCGCCGGTGCCGGGCTCAACCTCGGCAGCAACGCCAGCCTCGCGGCGCTGACCGGCAGCGGCAGCGTGCAGGCCGGTTTCGGCACCACGCTGACCGTGGGAGGTGCCAGCAGCACCAGCACCTTCGACGGCGATATCAGCGGCAGCGGCGGCCTGACCAAAGTCGGCACCGGCACCTTGAATCTCACCGGGATCAATGGCCTGACCGGCAACACCACGGTCAACGGCGGTACGCTGGACCTGAGCGGCTCCCTGGCCAGTGCGCAGGTCAACGTCAACAGCGGCGGCACCTTGACCGGTACCGGTTCGATGCTCGGCACGCTGAACGTCAACAGCGGCGGGCACCTGGCGCTGTCGTCGGGCAATACTCTTTCCGCCAGCTCGCTGGTGCTGGGCGCCGGCAGCAACGTCGACGTGGCACTCGGTACGCCTTCGACCGCCTCGTTGATGAACGTCGGCGGCAACCTGACCCTCAATGGCAATCTCAACGTCACTGACGCCGGTGGTTTTGGTGTCGGTGTCTATCGCCTGTTCAACTACGTAGGCGCCCTGACCGATCTGGGCCTGGATGTCGCCAGCGTGCCGGTCGGTTTCGGCCTGGGTGATCTGGTGGTGCAGACCGGCGTGGCCAATCAGATCAACATTCAAGTCTCGGCGCCGAATTCCAACATTCGCTACTGGGACGGCAGCCAGACCATTGCGAACGGTTCAGTGGATGGCGGCACCGGCAACTGGACCGCGGCAGGCACCAACTGGACCAACGCCAACGGCACACTCAATCAGACCTGGGCCGGCGACTTCGCGGTGTTCCAGGGCACGGCCGGCACCGTCACAGTGGATGGCACGCAACTGTTCACCGGCCTGCAGTTCATGACTGACGGCTATAACCTGGTCAACGGCACGGCGGGGCAACTCACCGCCGTCAATGGCACTGGCGGCACCACCGCCGTGCGGGTCGATCCGGGCGTGACCGCCACCGTCGGCGTCAATATCAACGGCAGCGGCATCCTCAACAAACTCGACACTGGCACCCTGGTGCTCAACGGTGCCAACACCTACACCGGCGGCACCGAGCTGGACGGCGGCACAATCGTGGTCGGCAACAACAGCGCGCTGGGCAGCGGCCTGCTGACCGCCAATGCCGGGACGCAACTGGACAGCAACACCGCCGTCACCCTGGGCAATAACGTCACCCTCAACGGCAATCTCACCGTGCTCGGCAGCAATGCGCTGACCCTGGGTGGCGTGATCGGCGGCACCGGTGGCCTGATCAAGAACGGCTCGGCCAATCTGACCCTGGCTGGCAACAACGCCTTCCTCGGGCCGGTGGCGCTGAATGCCGGCGGGCTGATTCTGGCGTCGAACGCGGCGCTCGGTTCCGCCACGCTGAATGCGGCCAACGGCACCACGCTGGATGCAGCCACCGCGGTGGAAGTCGCCAACGCGATCAATCTGGCGGGCAACCTCGGTATCGTCGGCAGCAATGACCTGACCCTCGACGGCTCGATCAACGGCGCCGGCAGCCTGACCAAGAACGGCGCGGCCAACCTGACCCTGAGCGGCAGCAACAACTTCCTCGGCGGCATTACGCTGAACGCCGGCACCCTGACGGCCGGCAGCAATGCCGCGCTCGGCCTGGGCAACCTCACGGTTGGCGGTGCTTCGACGCTGGACAGCGACAGCGCAGTGACCTTGGGCAACAACCTGGTGCTCAACGCCAACCTGACCAACGCCGGCAACAATGACTTGACCCTTGGCGGCACGGTCAGCGGTACCGGTGGATTGATCAAGGACGGCGCGGGCAACCTGACCCTCAACGGAATCAACACCTGGCAGGGCGGCACCACGCTGAACGCCGGCACCCTGACCCTCGGTTCCGCGGGCGCGTTGGGCGGGGGCGCACTGACCGTGGCGGGCGCTTCGATCCTCGACACCAGCGCACCGATGGTGCTGGCCAACGATGTCAATATCAACGCCAACCTGACCGTCGCCGGCAATAACAATCTGGTTCTGGGCGGCGTGCTCGCGGGGGCCGGCACCTTGGTCAAGGATGGCGCGGCCAACCTGACGTTGAGCGGCAACAACAGCTTCAGCGGCCTGTTCGATGTGGTGGCGGGCAGCCTGACCACCTTGAGCAGCGGGGCGCTGGGCAACAACGCCGGGGTCAACCTCGACAGCGGCACGGCGCTCAACCTTGGCGCTTCCGGCAGTCTGGCGAGCCTGACCGGCAGCGGCACCGCCAACGTCGGTGTGGGCAGCACCCTGAGCCTCGGTGGCAGCAATTTGAGCAGCACTTTCGATGGTATTCTCAGCGGCAGTGGTGGCCTGACCAAACTGGGCAGCGGAAACTTGACCCTGACCGGCCTCAACAGCCTCACCGGCGACACCAACGTCAACGGCGGCACCCTGCAGGTCGACGGTTCGCTGGACAGCATCAACGTGCTGGTCAACAACGGCGGCACCCTGACTGGTAACGGTGACCTCAGCGGCGCTGTGACCGTGGCTGATGGCGGGCACCTGGCGCTGTCCACCGGCAATGCGTTGTCGGTGGGTTCGCTCGTGCTCAACGACGCTTCGAATCTGGATGTCGGTCTCGGTGCACCGGTTTCCGGTGGCGGCAATGCGCTGCTGAACGTCGGCGGCAACCTGACCCTCGACGGCACGCTCAACGTCAGTGATATCGGCGGCTTCGGCACCGGCGTGTACCGGATCATCGACTACACCGGCGGCCTGACCGACAACGGTCTGCTGATCGGCAGCGTGCCGGGCGGCGTGACCCCGGGGGATCTGCAACTGCAGACCAATATCGGCAACCAGATCAATCTGCTGGTCACCGCACCGGGCGTTACCGTGCAGTTCTGGGACGGCAGCCAACTCGCCCCGGACGGTTCGATCAGTGGCGGCAGCGGCACCTGGGGCGGCAGCAACACCAACTGGACCAACGTCGACGGCACGCTGAATCAGACCTGGGCCAACAGCTTCGCGGTGTTCCAGGGTACGGCCGGGACCGTGACGGTCAACGGCGCGCAGACCATTACCGGCCTGCAATTCGCCACCGACGGCTACACCCTGCAAAACGGCACCGCAGGCTCGTTGAACCTGGTCAACGGCAGCCTCGGCAATGCCACTGTGCGGGTCGATCCGGGCGCTACCGCGACCCTCGATGTGGCACTCAACGGTAGCGGCACCCTGGGCAAGTACGACACCGGGACCCTGGTGCTCAACGCCGCCAACGGCTATACCGGCGGCACCGCGCTCAACGGCGGCAAACTGGTGCTGGGCAACGACGCAGCCCTCGGCACCGGAGTGCTGACCGCCGCCAACGGTACGGCGCTGGACGCCAATACCGACGTCACCCTCGCCAACGACGTGGTACTCAATGGCGGCCTGAACGTCGCCGGCTCCAATGCCATGAGTCTCGACGGGGATATCAGCGGCGCGGGCAGTCTGATCAAGACCGGCGCGGCCAGCCTGACCCTCAACGGCAACAACACCTATGGCGGCGGCACCCAGCTCAACGGCGGCACGCTGATTCTGGGCAACAACAGCGCCATCAGCAGCGGCGCGCTGAGTGTGCTAGGCAACGCAACCCTCGACAGCAGCGCCGATCTGCAACTGGCCAACGCCATCGTCCTCGGGTCGCAACTGACCCTGGCCGGCAACCAGGACACCACGCTCATCGGTGCGATCAGCGGCGGCGGCAGTCTGGTGAAAAACGGCAGCGGCGAGCTGATGCTCAGCGGCGCCAACACCTACAACGGTGGCACGACCCTTAACGGCGGCATCACCCGTGGCGACACCAGCAGCCTGCAAGGGGCGATCGTCAACAACGCGGCGCTGGTCTTCGAGCAGAACAGCGATGGCAGCTATACCGGCAACCTGACCGGCGCCGGTACGCTGAGCAAAACCGGTAATGGTCAATTGCTGTTGACCGGCACCAACGGCTTCACCGGCAACACCGATGTGCAGGCTGGCGTGCTGCGGGTCAACGGCAGCCTGAGCAGCGCCAATGTCGCGATTGCCAGTGGTGCAAGTCTGGCCGGCAGCGGGCAATTGGCCGGCGCGGTGCAAATGGCAAGCGGCGCGACGCTGCTTGGCGGTGGCGGTACAACGCCGTTGTCGGTGGGTTCGCTGGCCTTGTCTTCGGGCACCGATCTGGACTTCACGCTGGGCTCGGCCACCAGTTCGACCACGGTGGTCGATGTCGCCGGCAACCTGACCCTCGACGGCACGCTAAACGTCAGCAACGCCGGCGGCTTCGGCACCGGTGTCTATCAACTGTTCCGCTATGGCGGCAGCCTGACCGACAACGGTCTGGTCTACGGCAGCCTGCCGGTATCGGCGGCCAACCTGACCCTGCAAACCGCGTTGGCCAACCAGGTCAATCTGCTGGTGCAAAACACCCCGGGCGAGGTGCAGTTCTGGAACGGCGGCAAGACCAATCCTGACGGCACCATCAGCGGTGGCAGCGGCGTTTGGGGCCCGGGCACCAACTGGACCGATCCGACCGGCAACCAGGCGCTCGCTTCGAACGGTCAGTTCGCGGTGTTCGGCGGGCAGGGCGGCACGGTGACGGTGGTGGGCAACCAGAACTTCACCGGCCTGCAATTTCTCGACAGCGGTTACAGCCTGGTGCCCGGCGCGGCCGGCAGCCTGACCCCGGTCAACGGCCCGGGCGGCACACTGGCACCGGTGCGGGTGAATGCCGGCGTATCGACCGAGATCTCCGCACCGCTGGTGGGCAGTGGCGGCATCGAGAAACTCGACTCCGGCACTCTGGTACTCAGCGGCGCCAATACCTACAGCGGTGGCACCACCGTCAGTGGCGGTACGCTGATCGGTAATACCACCAGCCTGCAGGGCAACATCCTCGACAACGCCTTGTTGGTGTTTCAGCAAAACGTCGATGGCCAGTTCAACGGCACCCTCAGCGGCACCGGGACGACGATCAAGCGTGGTAACGGGACGCTGCTGTTGACGGGCAACCAGCCATTCAGCGGCGCGGTGGCGGTGGATCAGGGGCTGTTGCAGGTCGGCAGTCTCGCCGCCCGGGCCTCGCTTGCCGGACAGGTGACCGTGGCCAACGGCGCTGGCCTGGCCGGTAACGGTAGTGTCGGTTCGCTGGTCAACCACGGGCTGGTGAGTTCCGGTGCACAGGCCGGGACCTTGAGCGTGACCGGTAATCTGACCAACGCAGCCGACGGCGTGCTGGCATTGACCGTCAGCTCGCCGGATGCCACACCACTGGCAGTCGGCGGCAGCGCCACCCTCGGTGGCGGCCTGCAAGTGCAGAGCCTGGCACCGCTGACCGGCAACGCGGTGTATTCGCTGATCACCGCGGGCGGTGGCGTCAATGGCACTTTCAGTGCGACCGATCTGCCGAGCTATGCGTTCTACGACACATCACTGCTGTACGGCGCCAATCAGGTGTCCCTGGCGGTGAGCCGCAACGGCAATTCCTTCGTCGATGTCGCCGCCACCGGCAATCAGCGCGGCACCGCGTCGGCGCTGATGCGTAACGGCGCGGCGGGCGCGACGTTGCGTAGCCAGATCTTCAATCTGAGCATCGCCGATGCCCGCGCGGCTTTCGACAGTCTGTCCGGGGAAATCCACGCCAGCACCGCCAGCGCGATCCTCGAGGATTCGCGCTACATCCGCGACGCGGTCAACGACCGGATGCGTCAGCCGTCCTGCAGTGGTCCGGATGATCCACGTCGGGCACTGGCACCGAGCGACAACCAGCTGAGCAGCAACGGTTGCCACGGCGAGATGGTCGGCTGGGCGCGAGCCCTGGGTGCCTGGGGTGAATCCGATGGCGACAGCAACAGCGCCAGTCTGGATCGCAACCTCAGCGGCTTCATGCTCGGCACCGACAAGCAGCTCGACGACCAGTGGCGTGCGGGCATGGCGGCCGGCTACACACGCAGCGACATCGACGCCCATGACCGGCGCTCGGATGCCACGGTGGAGAGCTATCACCTGGCGGCCTACCTCAACTCGCAGTTCGATGCCCTGGCGGTGCGCCTCGGCGCGGCCTACAGCTGGCATGACATCGAGAGCAAGCGCAACGTCAGCGTCGGCTCCTACAACGACCGTCTGAAAGCTCATTACGATGCCCGCACCGCCCAGGTATTCGGGGAAGTCGGTTATGTCCTCGAAGCGGCGGGCGTGGCGCTGGAGCCTTTCGCGGGGCTGGCTTACGTCAACTACGACAGCGACACCGCCAAGGAAAAAGGCGGAGTAGGACGGCTGGAGGCCGATGCCGATCAGGACATTACCTTCTCCACTCTGGGCGTGCGGGCCGGCAAGGTCATCACGCTGGACAACGGCGGGCAATTCACGCCGCGTGCGGCGATTGGCTGGCGGCATGCGTTTGGGGATACCAAGTCGGATGCGGACCTGACCTTTATCGATGGCGGGGCTTCGTTCAGCACTCAGGGCGTGCCGATTGCCGAGGACAGTGCGGTGGTGGAAGCCGGGGTGGACTTCCAGATCAGCCCTACAGCCAAGTTGGGGATCGGGTATTCGGGGCAGATCGCGAGCGAGAGCGAGGATCATGCGATGACCATCAGTTTCAGTATGGGGTTCTGAGCCAGTCCCCCTGCAGGAGCGAGCTTGCTCGCGATGCACTGGAAGGCGCCGCTGGGTGTCAGGTTTCCAGCGTTATCGTTGGCGACCATCGCGAGCAAGCTAGCTCCTACAGGGGTTATTTGTCGGCCACAGATTTTGTGTTTATGAATCCCCTAAACACCCTCTGTTAGAATCGGCACCATTGACTCCTCCAAGGTGCCCCTCCATGAGCGAACCGATTCGTCTGACCCAGTACAGCCACGGCGCTGGCTGCGGCTGCAAGATTTCCCCTCAGGTACTGGAAGTGATCCTCGCCGGCAGCGGGGCGCAGAACCTGGACCCGAAACTCTGGGTCGGCAACGCCTCCCGTGACGACGCGGCGGTCTATTCGATCGATGAAGAGCGCGGCGTGGTTTCCACCACCGACTTCTTCATGCCGATCGTCGACGATCCCTTCGATTTCGGCCGTATCGCCGCCACCAACGCCATCAGCGACATCTACGCCATGGGCGGGGATCCGCTGATGGCGATCGCGATCCTCGGCTGGCCGGTCAATGTGCTGGCCCCGGAGATCGCCCGCGAGGTGATTCGCGGCGGTCGCTCGGTGTGTGACGAGGCGGGCATTCCCCTGGCCGGCGGGCACTCCATCGACGCGCCGGAGCCGATCTTCGGCCTGGCCGTGACCGGGCTTGTGGAAAAGCGCCACATGAAACGCAACGACACCGCCACCGCCGGTTGCCTGCTGTACCTGACCAAGCCGCTGGGCATCGGCATCCTCACCACCGCCGAGAAGAAGGGCAAATTGCGCAACGCCGATGTGGGCCTGGCCCGCGACTGGATGTGCACCCTGAACAAGCCCGGCAGCCGCTTCGGCAAACTCGCAGGCGTCACCGCGATGACCGACGTCACCGGTTTCGGCCTGCTGGGGCATCTGGTGGAAATGGCCGACGGCAGCCAGCTCACCGCGCGCATTCGCTACGACCAGGTGCCACGTCTGCCGAGTGTCGAGTACTACCTCGAACAGGGCTGCATCCCCGGCGGCACCCTGCGCAACTTCGACAGCTACGCCAGCAAGCTCGGACGCCTGCAGGAACTGCACAAGCGCGTGCTGTGCGATCCACAGACCAGCGGCGGGCTGCTAATCGCTGTCACCCCCGAAGGTAACGACGAGTTCCTGGCCGTGGCGCGGGACCTGGGCCTGACATTGGAGCCTATCGGCGAACTGGTGGAGCGACAGAGCCACGCGGTCGAGGTGGCTTGATGTCTGTCGACTGCACCGATTACCGCGACATCTTCCTCAACGACCGACCGATGATGGACGCCCGCGCGCCCATCGAATTCACCAAGGGCGCGTTCCCCGGCGTGGTCAACCTGCCGCTGATGAACGATCACGAGCGCCAGCGCGTCGGCACCTGCTACAAGCAGCAGGGCCAGCAGGCCGCCATCGAGCTGGGGCATCAACTGGTGTCCGGCGCCATTAAGGCCGAGCGCATCCAGGCCTGGGCGGATTTCGCCCGGGCCCATCCCGACGGTTATCTGTACTGCTTTCGCGGCGGCCTGCGCTCGCAGATCGTCCAGCAGTGGCTCAAGACCGAGGCCGGCATCGACTATCCGCGGGTCGGCGGTGGCTACAAGGCGATGCGCACCTTCCTGCTCGATACCCTCGATCAAGCGGTTACCCAGTGCGATTTCGTGCTGCTGGGCGGCATGACCGGCACCGGCAAGACCGACGTGCTTACTCAGCTGAGCAACGGCGTGGACCTTGAAGGCCACGCCAATCACCGTGGTTCCAGCTTTGGCAAGCGGGCCACCGGCCAACCCTCCAACATCGACTTCGAAAACCGCCTGGCGGTGGACCTGCTGAAGAAGCGTAACCAGGGCATCGAACAGTTCGTGCTCGAAGACGAAAGTCGCGCCATCGGCAGCTGCGCGTTGCCGTTGCCGCTGTATCAGGGCATGCAGCAGTTCCCGATGGTCTGGCTCGAAGACAGCCTGCAGGGGCGAGTCGAGCGGATCCTGCGCGACTACGTGGTGGACCTGTGCGCCGAGTTCATCCGGGTGCATGGCGAAGAAGGCTTCGCGCTGTTTTCCGAGCGCATGCTGGCGAGCCTGAACAACGTCTACAAACGCCTGGGCGGCGAGCGGCATCGGCGGATGCTGTTGCTGATGGAAGATGCGCTGGCAGAGCAGGGGCGCAGTGGCGCGGTGGACCTGCACCGGGGCTGGATCGAGGGGCTGTTGGTTGAGTATTACGACCCGATGTATGTGTTCCAGCGCGAGAAGAAAGGCGCGCGGATCGAGTTTGCGGGGGAGCGGGGGGCGGTGGTTGAGTATTTGCGTGAGAGGTTGAATCAGAAAGGTTGAGGGTAAATTTTCCGGCCTCTTCGCGGGCAAGCCTCGCTCCTACAGGTCTTGGCGCGATGCAATCTGTAGGAGC